>DASZFB010000149.1:0-14671 GCA_035940275.1 Candidatus Eremiobacteraceae bacterium
TCGATCCTTTCTGTGACAAGATGCCCGGCACGCGCCTTTTGAGCGGCGGCTTCCGCGTTGGGTAGCGCCGCGAGCTCGCCGATGTCCGCACCGGCGACAAACGCTTTGTCACCACCCCCCGTGATGATAACGGCACGCACGGACGTATCGCGCTCGAGCCCTCCAAAGGCGTCAATAAATTCGTCGAGCACAGTTGCATTGAGCGCGTTGAGAGCCTTCGGCCTGTTGATCGTGATAACCGCGGTCGGGCCATCGCGCTCGACCAAAATGGTTTCGTACGCCACGACATCTCCTTTACTTGTAGTCGTAGAAGCCCTTGCCAGTTTTTTTGCCATGGTGGCCGGCCAGGACCATCCGCTTGAGCAAGGGCGGCGGCGCCATCAGCGGGTCCTTGAATTCATCGAACATGATCTCGGCGATAAAATACGTGGTGTCAAGACCGACAAAGTCCAAAAGCGTCAGTGGACCCATCGGATGCCCGCAGCCGAGCTTCATGCCTTCGTCAATATCTTCTTTGGATGCCAGACCAGACTCGTACATTCTAATGGCGTAGAGAAGATACGGCACGAGCAGACGGTTGACGATGAATCCCGGCGTATCTTGAGCCAAAATCGCCTTCTTACCAAGCTTCGCCGCAAATGCGAAGAGCGTGTCAATGGTTTCCTGGCTCGAGACGATCGTCTTGACGACCTCGACGAGTTTCATAAGCGGCACAGGGTTGAAGAAGTGTAAACCTGCCACGAGCTTGGGGCGCTTGGTAGCGGCCGCCATTTCGATTACGCACAGGCTCGACGTGTTCGAGCAAATGATAGCGTGCGGCGCGAGAAGCGCGTCAAGTTTGCGGAAGAGGTCTTTCTTCGCCGGCATGTTCTCGACAATCGCCTCAATGACCAGGTCCGATGCTTTGAGCTCGTCGAGATTGGTCGTCGTTTTGAGCCGCTGAAGGGTCGCGTCGCGATCGGCCTCGCTTAGCATACCCTTTTCAACGAATTTGGCCAGTGATTGTTGTATCCTCGCCAAGCCGCGCTCGAGAGCCTCAGTATCCACTTCAAAGACCACGACGTCGTAGCCGGCGGTCGCAGCGACCTGCGCGATTCCCGACCCCATGAGTCCACTGCCGCAGACGCCAACGCGTTTAATTTCGGGCATGTTTTCTAACCTTTCGTTTGAGTATAGGGCGGAAGTTCGCAACGCACGGGCTTGTCCTTGCGATATCCCAGCGCGTACTCGCCATGCATCAGCTTTTGAATCTCGCGCGAGCCCTCATAGATAATTGCCCCGCGCGAGTTGCGCAAAAAGCGCGCCACGGGGTACTCGTCGGAAAAACCGTAGGCACCATGGATTTCCATTGCATCATCAGCTGCACGGTTGGACGCATCGCAGGCGAACCACTTCGCGAGCGCGGTCTCGCGCGTGTTGCGCAATCCTTTATTCTTCATCCATCCGGCCCGCAGGTACAGCAGACGCGAAGCGTCATAGCTTGCGGTCATGCCTGCGATCATTTCTTGGATGAGCTGGTGTTGTCCGATCGGGACCCCGAACGTGGATCGTTCCTTCGCGTACTTCACCGACGCGTCCAGACACGCGCGGATAAGCCCGGTCGCTCCCGAGGCGACTGTGTAGCGTCCGTTCTCCAGCGCGGTCATGGCAATGTAGAAACCTTCACCCTCCTCGCCGAGCCGATTGGCAACCGGGACGCGCAACTCTGCGAATGACAGACCGCCAGTATCTCCGGCGCGCACGCCATATTTGTCTTTGATTGCAAACGTGTGCAGCGCCTCTCCAGAACCTTGGCGCTCGACGACGAATGCCGAAATTCCCCGCTTACCCGCGGCGGGGTCGGTCCTTGCAAAAACAAGAAACGTATCAGCTTGCGTGGCGCAGGAAATCCAAAGTTTCGAACCGTTGAGCACGTAGGAGTCGCCGTCGCGACGTGCGGTCGAGCGCAATGCACCGACGTCAGAACCGGCGTCGGGTTCGGTGAGGCCGAAGGCGCCCAGCTTCTCGCCCGCGGCGAGCGGACGCAAGAACCGCTGCCGCTGGTCTTCGCTTCCCCATTGGTAGATGCCGCAGCCAGCCAGGCCGACGTGCACGGACATCATGGTGCGCAGCGAAGTGTCGCAATATTCGAGCTCTTCGCAAATGAGGCCGAGGGTAATGTAATCCAAGCCGGCGCCGCCGTATTTCTCAGGAAAAGGGATTCCGACGACGCCGATGCGCGCCAACTTGCCGAATGCATCCGGCAATGGCGTGTTCGTGCTATCGCAACGCGCCACGTCTGGAAGTATCTGCTCGGCAAGAAATGCGCGGACGTTTGCGACTAAATCGCGCTGTTCATCGCTGAGCTCGAAATCAACCATGCATGACCTCCGGCGGCGCCAGGGCTTTGCCGCGGGTGGCTGCCGCTCCCGCGCAGAACAGGCTGGCGATGCACAATATCATGGCGCGCCTGCACTGGACCTGCATTGTCGGAGTTCTAGGCGGCGCTGCGGTCCTCGCCACAACCGGATGCACAAAAGTCTCAACCTCGATCGGCGCCGCCGCGCATGGCTTCGGCCAGGCCGCGGTACTGCGAATCTCAGACATTTCCGATCCATCCACGCTCAACCCCATGCTCAGCGGGGCTGACGTTGCATATCAGCTGTCGGCATACACGCTTGAATACCTCGTGCAGCTCGACGACTCCGGTCACGTTATCCCGGTGCTGTGCGAGCGCGTACCGACGGTTGAAAACGGCGACATAAGCCCTGACGGCCTGACGCTCACGTACCACTTGCGGCGCGGCGTGACGTGGTCGGACGGCGTGCCGTTCACGGCGCAAGACGTCATCGCGTCATGGAAGCAGGTGATGAACCCGCTCAACAATGTCATCATCCGCGAAGGCTACGATGTCATCTCGCAGATCGATGCCCCGAATAGCCACACTGCAGTCGTGCATCTCAAACGTCCGTATGCGCCGTTGCCGACGCGCTTCTTCGCGGGCATCCAAGAAGGCCCAATCGCCGTGATGCCGGCGCATGTCATCGCAGACCTGCACGATCTCAATCGATCGGCGTTTAACGCTCGTCCCATCGGCACCGGCCCGTTCATCGTGCAATCGTGGGAGCGCAACGGTCGCATGGTGTTCGTTGCGAATCCCCACTACTGGCGCGGGAAGCCTGGGCTCGAGCAAATCGTTTTCCAAGCACAGCCGTCAACGGCGACGGAGTTTGTGGGATTCCAAACTCACGAAATCGATACCGATTTCGATGCGGGTCCGGGGCGGCTTCCCGAATACCAGACGTTGAAAGACATGCGGGTTGTTCAGGCAAGGAGCCTGCGCCTCTCCGTCGGGGTGATGAATTGCGAAAAGTTCCCCTTCAGCGACATCCACGTGCGGCATGCGCTTGCCTATGCGATCGATCGCGCAGCCGTCTTGCACAACGTCTACCATGATGCCGGCTATCTGGCCGACGAGTATTTGCCGCGCTGGTCGTGGGCATATACCCCAGACGTTCCGCATTATCCGTACGACGTGGAGCGAAGCAGATCGGAGCTGGACGCCGCCGGTTATAAGGTTGGGCCCGACGGTATTCGATATCGCGATGGGCGCGCTCTCAGCGTCGTCCTTGTCACTACGGCGGGCGACAACCCGGGTTTGCGAAACGGTGCAATGGTGCAATCATTCCTGCACCGGGTTGGGTTTGCAGTCACGATCAAGACGTATCCGTACGGTTTGATCTTCGATAATAACGGTCCCATCCGAACGGGCAATTACAATTTAGCTTTCTACAGCTTCAGCGTGAACTACGATCCGTCGTCGCTCGACGACGATGGCTGCGATCAATTCGCTCCACACGGCGGGAACGACGCGCGTTTCTGCGATCGCATCACCGAGGGTCTCGAGCGACAGGGGTTGGCCATCCCCGATGTGGCACGGCGCAAGCCGATATATCAAGAAATCGAACGGCGCCGCATGTCCGACCTCCCGGATCTACCGATGTATTTTCGCGACCGGGTCAGTGTCGTGACGACCGATTTGCACGGCTATACGCCATCGAATGGGATCATTCCACAGTGGAATGCGTGGCAATGGACCAAGCCTTGAATTCATATGAGTTAACTGTGGCGTTTATCACCACGATCTAGCTAACCGGAAAACGAATACCGCTCGATAGTTTGGATAGGACCAATTGGGTCCGCCATCTCTCGAGGGCGCCTCTACGTGAACTCAGCCGTTGCACTCACCTCGATCATCGCTGCGATCGTTTTGCCCTTCCTTGCTCCTGCGCCCTTGCCGCGAGCAGAAGATCCAGCGCCCGCAATTCGAGCACGCCTCATCAACCAAATCAACGCGCATCGTCGCAGCTACGGGTTAGCGCCGCTGACGCTCGATCCGATTGCGCAGCGCGCCGCGCAGTTCCAAGCGCAAGACATGGAGTCAAACGGCGTGATGCGTCACGAAGATTCAGATGGACGCACACCCATGACTCGTTACACTGCGTTTGGCGGACGTGCATCGCTCTACGGGGAGAATGTCGCGTTTTACGGCGACAGAATATCGGAGTCCGATGCCGCGTGGCAAGCCGTGACCAAGCTGGATGCAATGATGATGGCGGAGCGACCGCCGACCGACGGCCATCGCGAAAATATTTTGTCGCCGGATTATAGAGCAATCGGCGTCGGTGTGGCAGTCGGCCCCAACGGCCTGTACATCGCCGAAGACTTCGTCAGCCCCGCGAGCGAATAAACCACCTTTGCAGTAACGGATCTTTAGATCCGTTTATTTTGTCCGTGCAAGGTAAGCCTGGATGCATGGCCAAGGCATCCTCCCGACATGAGTTCAATGGCGCGCGAGTTGAACACGGAGCGTCAAACGCCGCTCGATCGTCGCTTGTTCCCCGTTACGCGCTCGTGGGCATACTGCAATCACGCCGCCACCGGGCCTCTCCCGCGTCCCACTCGAGATGCCGTTGCCGCGGTGCTCGACGCGCAGATGAACGATGGTGCTGCGGGCATCCTTAACGTCGAGTCCCATCTCGAAGAGATCCGTGCCCAAACGGCGGCAGCCATCAACGCAACCACGGATGATGTTGCATTCTTGCGCTCGACATCGGACGGCGCGCTCGTCGCTGCCAACGGCATCGGGTGGCGTCCAGGTGACGAAATTATCCTCAGCGACAATGAGTTTGGTGCAAACGCCTATCCCTGGCTGAATTTGCGCGATCGAGGCGTACGCGTGCGGCTCGTGCGCACACCAAAGCAACGGCTCACGGTCGATCAGCTCGAAAAGATGCGCACGAAGCGCACGCGCCTCGTAGCTGTTTCCTACGTCTCGTCCGTTGATGGCTACCGGCACGATCTCGCTGCCCTCGGCTCGTGGTGCCGCGAGCGCGGCATAATTTTTGCGGTAGATGCCATGCAAGGCTTCGGCCCGCTACCGCTCGACGTGACCGGTTGGAAGATTGATTTCTGCTACTTTGGTGTGGCAAAGTGGCTGCTTGCGCCGCAAGGTCTCTCTGTGCTCTACGCTCGGCGTGACCTGGTCGAGGGGATGCGACCCTCGCATAGCTCGTGGCGTTCCGTCCTCGAGCCGATGGATTTCTTCGATTACGGCCAGGAGTTCTTGCCTGGTGCCCGGCGTTTCGACGGCGGTACGGTCAATTATCCGGCACTCATCGGCTTTCGAGAGAGTCTTAGGCTGCACACTGAAGCCTCGTTCCCGGCAATCGAGCGGCACGTGCTTGGGTTGTGCGAGCGGCTCATCCGTGGTGCAAAAGAAGGCGGCATTGAAGTAAAGAGCGACGTGAGAGAGAATGCGCGCTCCGGCATCGTGTTGCTCGGTTTGGGTAAGTGGCGAGAGGATGACTTGAATGCCCGGGCGCTTGCAGCGCACATTGGCATCACTGTGCGCGACGTTGGCGTCCGGGTTTCACCGCACGGCTATAATAATGAAGCGGACATTCAGGCCGTGCTCGAGCTCTTGACACAAAGACCATCGTGACGAGGTATCAACCGTCGTGAGTTCTCCTCAAAGCAAAGCCAAGGCGGCGTGGGGGCCGCCGACAAAGTTCGAAATGCGATGGCCGGCGTCGCTCGCCGTTCTCGTGGCTCTTGTCCTTTACGTTACGCTACCCCAGCGTCTCACGATCGGACCGGTATGGCTCATTCCTGTTCTCGAGTTGGCGCTGCTCGTGCCGCTTTCGATCGCAGCTCCGCGGCGAGTGCCGAACGAACCGACCTGGCTGCAGGGCGCATCGATGAGCTTGATCGGGATCGTCAACGTTGCAAACATAGCGTCGCTTGTCTTGCTGGTGGATGCTCTCGTTCACGGAAACAAAACAACCGGTGGGCAGCTATTGCTCGGTGCAGTGCAGATATGGCTAACAAACGTTATCGTCTTCGGGCTGTGGTATTGGGAACTCGACCGCGGTGGCCCGGACGCTCGCGCCAGCGCAGAACACCGCGAGCCCGACTTCTTATTTCCGCAAATGGTGACCCCTGGCTGTTCGATCGTTGGGTGGTCGCCGAAGTTCTTTGACTACCTCTATGTTTCGTTCACCAACGCGACTGCGTTCAGCCCGACCGACACAATGCCGCTGACGACGTGGGCAAAAGCACTCATGATGGTACAGTCGCTTGCGTCGCTGCTCACGGTGGCGCTCGTCGCCGCTCGCGCGGTGAATATTCTCGTTTAACGGACCTAAAGGTCCGTTGCTTCAAAGGTCCGTTGCATTAAAGGTCCGTTGCATCAAAGGTCAAGCGGACCTAAAGATCCGCTGCTGCAAAGGTCCGTTCTAGTATCCCGAATCAGACTGCGTGCAGGGCACCATGACCGCCTCGCTCATTCCGTGGATGAGGCGTTTGTTCGCCGGCACAACCGTCGCGAGGACACCGGAAAGCAGCGCCTCATCGCCTGCGATAAAATAGTACGGGCACAGGCGCACGCGTCCGTCCAAAGGCTTGATGGCGTTCGAAGGGACATCGAGATACTCGCTGCGGACACGCCGCGCTTTATAATAGCGCTGCAAGACGTGCGGCGACTTGTCGAACGTGTTCAGCCCGCCTTCGAGGACTGCCATCCACTCATCATGCGTCAGATTGTCGCCGACGTAGACACCGCGGCTTCCCCAAGCAAGCGGGGAGAAGCCGGATGGCTTGACGACATATTGCCGCTCAGATTTGCTCAGGCTGAAGAGCTCGTTCCAGTTGCGGATCTGACGGCCATCGACTTCTAGCCCTGCAATAACGGCTTGCGGTGGCAGCGGACGCGGGTCGAGAATCCAGGTCTGCGGCATGAGCTTGAGCAGGCGGCTGAGCGTCTCTTCGCCCAACTCCGTTTTCCAGATCGTGCGCAAACTGATGTTGTGGAGCAACGCGAAGATAAGTTTTTCTTCTAAGAACGCTTTCGGCGGCGGCGTCATAACGACGCGTTTGTGCCGCGCCGCGTAGAGCATGAGCTCCTGCTTGGCGACGTTGAGCAAGTCGAACAGTTCAAAATTCCGATAGAGTACGTCGACCGTGCGCCGGCCGTCCGGCGTATCGACAACGAGCGCCTCCTCGGTGAAGAAAACCTGATCGGGAAGGAGCGTCACTGCTTGAGCAAGACCGCTCGCGCGTAACGCTTCAGCGAGCCACAGCATCTCGCCACGATAGTCGTCCGACTCGGGCGAGACGACAATGGCAATCGTCGGCTGATCTTTTCCGCTCAGCGACTGCGCCATGCGTGCAAAGCCGCGTACGATGCCATCGAACTC
Source organism: Candidatus Eremiobacteraceae bacterium (assembly GCA_035940275.1). GTDB lineage: Bacteria > Vulcanimicrobiota > Vulcanimicrobiia > Eremiobacterales > Eremiobacteraceae > JAFANK01. The sequence goes on from DASZFB010000149.1 coordinate 7,737, forward strand.
ACCCACCTGGTCGAACCCAAGCTCACAGTACACCGACCCCATAGCACCGACGAACCCCATGCCGCCGGGGATCGAGTCAAGCTCGGACGCGATCATGCCATCGTCAGTAAGAATAATGTCCGGGCGGATAAGACTGGGAACGTCACTTTTGAAACGGTTCTGGCGCTCCAGACGAATGATGTGCTCCGGCTTACCGAGATCCAGATACTCGTGGATAAAGTCGGGAGCGGTGCCGCGCACGCTCATGAAATACAGCCGGTTGACCGCGCGATACAGCTTAAGAAAATCACCGCCGAGCGTTTGCAGGGTAGCGACAGTCTTCGGAGCTAGAGGAAATGGTTGCGGCGAGAGCCGCCAGGCAACTGTTTGCGGATCCTTGGTGTCGGGCCCGGCGACACCGCGAAAAAGATTGGGAGCGAGATGCTCGTGGACGTATCGGGCGCGATCGAGTGCTGTATCTTGCGGACGCAGTTTCACGCTACACGGCATCGGTCAACAACCTCGGCCGTGCAGCGAAGTACAGGGTCGACAGGCTGGAGGAATCTTCGGCATGCTCAAGAGACGAAACAAATGGCGTATCATCGGCTCGTGGTTTCTATTGCCGCCGGAGCGGTGCCTCCGGCGATTGGCCGCCACGCGGTACGGCGGGCACGCGAAGGTATTGCCAGGCAGCCTCTGTTTCAAAAGAGAAAGCCGGAAGCCGACTATGTGTGCCATGTCATCAATCGTCGTGAACGCCCGCTCGCTTACCAAACGGTACGGCCAGATCGAGGCTGTGCGCGGCATCGATTTTGCGATCTCTGCAGGCGAGTGTTATGGCTTTCTTGGCGTCAACGGCGCCGGCAAAACCTCGACCATGAAGATGATATACTGTCGCATCGCGCGGACCTCGGGAGACCTCTCGGTGCTCGGGATGGATGCTGCGCGCGACGCGTCTCGCATTAAACAGCGGCTGGGAGTGGTTGCGCAAGAGAACGCGCTCGACCCCGAGCTCGATGTCATCGAGAATCTTTTGCTCTATGCGTCGTTCTTCGGCATCACGGGCAAGGCGGCGCGTCGCAAAGCAGAAGAACTTCTCGAACTCGTAGCTATCTCCGGCAAGGAGCGCGCGCTCGTGCGCGAGCTGTCCGGCGGGATGAAGCGGCGTCTGGTTATCGCCCGAGCGCTCGTCAACGACCCGGACATCCTTGTGCTCGACGAACCGACGACCGGACTCGACCCTCAAGCGCGGCTGCTCGTCTGGGAAAAGCTGACACGTTTGCTCGACGGCGGTCTGACACTCTTGCTCACGACACATTATATGGAAGAAGCTGCACGGTTATGCAACCGAGTGGCGGTCATCGATGAAGGGAAAATACTCGCGGAGGGTTCGCCGGAGCAGCTGATCGCGCAGTTCGCCGCCAGGGACGTCCTCGAAATCGTCGATGCCGAAGGACGTCTTCCCGCCGACATACATCTCAACGGGCTCGTCGTGCGGCGCGAACGTCACGGCGACACGCATTATCTCTACAACTCGGACAACCGCATCCTTCTTCATAGACTTGCCGAGCTTGGATTCGATCCGCCACGGCATGTGGCGCGTCAGGCGACGCTTGAGGATGTGTTCCTGAACATGACCGGCCGGGAGTTGGCGGAATGAACCCGGTCACCGCACTCTTCGCACCCAACTCGTGGCGCGTGTTCCGCCGCAACTTGCTGGCGTGGCAAAAATACGCGTGGTCGAGCGTCGCTATCAACATCGTCGAGCCGTTCGCATACTTTCTCGCGCTCGGCTTTGGCCTCGGCGCGTATTTTTCGCTGACCGGCTACGGTTCGCTCGTGCAATACATGGCCCCCGGATTCTTGGGCCTCACCGCGCTCAACGCCGCCACGTTCGATGCTGCCTGGGGATGCTACGAACGCCGCGTCTTCAACGGCGTGTACGAATCGATGGTGACGGCACCGGTCGACCCGTTGGAAATCGCTTCAGGCGAATACTTGTGGCAAGCATTCCGGTCAGCGCTCTACGGCACGCTGTTCTTGATCGTGATCTCAGGCTTCGGCCTCGTCCACTCGTGGTGGGCACTTTTGTGTCCGGTCATGCTCGCAATCGCGGGCATCGCCTTCGCGATCCCGGCACTCTTCGTATCGTTTCTCGTCAAGACGCAAGAGCATCTGTTCTACTATTTCTCGTTCGTCGCAACACCAATGGTGATGATCGGTGGCGTGTTCTTTCCGCTCGACAAATTTCCACATTGGCTACTTGCCATCGCATGGCTCACGCCGCTCTACCACGCGGTGAAGGTTTTTCGCGCGCTCGTCATGGGAACCGTTAGCTGGAACACCGGACTCGAAGTGTTGTGGGTGCTCGCTGCGATCGGCGTGTTTGCGTTTATTCCCGTTTCGAGTATCAAGTCGAAACTCGCGAATTAACGCGTGATAAGGGCCATGTCTTTCGTGAAGATATCCGGCGGCATGTAGCCCCGCCAGATTGCTCTGACAACTCCATGTCTATCAATAAAAACACTTTGGGGAAGGGCCGCAACGCCGTAGTCGATCCCAACCTGTCCTTCGTCAATTCCCACCTGATAGGCAATCGAATATTGCTTTAAAAACGGTTTGACGAGATCGGGCGACTCCTCTTGATCGAGGCCTAAGAATACAACGCGCCCCTTGTAGGCTGGATAATTTTTGACGATGTTCGGCAGCTCGAGCTTGCACGGCGGGCACCACGTGGCAAAAAAGTTGACGAAGAGCGGATGGCCCGCGAACTTTTGCAACGACAGCTTATTGCCATCCAGCCCGGTGAACGAGAACTGTGGTGCGGGTTTGCCAACGGCGGCGATTTGCTCGGCAGAGGCGGGAAATGCAACGGCGAGCAGTGCAGCGCAGGCGGCGGTGGCGACGAGGACCTTCATTTGCGACGAAACCTTTCCGTGTGACGTAGCGATTCTTCCTTAACTATACGTTCGCGTGTTCGCTTTTGGTGCAATCCCGACCGGTTGTTCCAGATGACCTTAGGCGCAAGGATGCGACATAAAGCTCGCTGAAGCGACCGGGCCTAACGCGAGCGTCCGTGTTCTTAACGGAGGCGAAAATGCTCGTTTTGACCCGCAAGCTCAACCAAGAAATCGTGATCGGTGATAACATCCGCATCACCGTTGTTGCTGTCGGTAACGACCAAGTCAAGCTCGGGATCACGGCCCCTCGTTCCATTCCGGTTCATCGTTCAGAGATTTACAGAGAGCGGCAGAGTCTCGTACTCGCAGGAGCCGGGGCTTCCAAGCCGACGACCGACTAGATCGCGCTCGTCAACTAACGCTCGCCCAATAACGCCCGCAGCGTCGACAGCACTGCGACGGCTGCTTCGTCGCGCTCGCGGTGCAGTTGCGCGCTTTCCGTTCTACTCAAGAGTTTTTGCCACGCGTATTCCAGCGACGAGCGCCGGTACGCCCCCAGCACCGGGGATACAACCTGGCGGGTAGCGGCCTCAGTGCCGGTCAACCGATCCGGAAGGCGTGCTGCTCGAATAATTGGCGTGGCGTGAAGCCCTGCACCAGCCGCGGCGAGGCTGCTCATCACCTTTAGATCGTTTGCGCGAAGCGTGACTTCCAGCGCTGCGCTGCCGTCTCGCGGAAACGGCGGCTCCAAGAAGAGGCTTGTGTGCACCCCCATGTCACGTGTGTCTGCCGCGGAACAGACGATTGCATCTTGAAGCGTATCGTGATCGATGGGGCCGCTCCAACTTACTTGTGCGAGACTGACATGAGCCATCGGCCGGCGCAACAGCACGTCGCCTGATGCGCCTGTTAGAGATGATGGTTCGTCGCCAGGCTCGGGTTCGATAAGCTGATCTTCATCCGAAACAAAAATCTCTTCCGAGATGAGAGTTGCTTCGGCCGCGCCGAGTTCGCGAGGAGTCCCCGCAATTCTGCGCCGGCGCTCGCGCACGAGGAGCATGTCCGCGGGAACGGGCCTGCGAGGTTCAAGAGTCACGACGCGCTCCTCCACCACTGCCACCACTGACGCGGTGAAGCCGGCGCCGGTTGACGTGGGCTGGTTTGTCGAGGCAAGTTCGAACGGTCTGCGCTGATCGAGCGAGGCACAATTCTCTTCAAGGCTGATTCAACGTCAGCCGTGCGCACCTCGCGCCGAGAATACTCCGCCGCCACTTCCATCGACTCCCGCGCAAGGGTCGTCAAGCGGCGCGGAATACCCGCACTGTGCGACCATAAGACGTGCAACGCCTCATCGTCGAATGGCGAGCGGTCGGCAGAATAGCCAGCGCAACGCAAGCGGTGATGAAGAAGGCCGGCTGCCTCGACCTCCGACAGCGGTCCAAGTTCGATCCACAGCGCCACGCGGTCGCTAAAATTCGGATGCCGCAGCACGGCGGCGGCGAGCTCCATCTGCCCCGACATGGCGATGCACAACAGCTTGCGGTCGTCGACTTGGTAATTGAGCAACGCACGCAACGGTTCGAAGAGCGTTTCCGGCAAAAGCTGCGCCTCATCTATAAAGAGGATCGATTGGCGCTGCGAGCTTGCGACATCGAAAAGCGCACGCTTTATCGCATCCCGGATAGCGCGCGGCGGGGCTTCGGGATCGACATCAAACCCGAATGCGTCAGCGACGGCCGTGAGAAACTCGCTCTCGCTTGTAAATGTAGGATCGAGGATCGACCCGACGATCGCGCGATCGTCCGCTAACAGCTCTTGCTGGACCGCATTGAAGAGCGTTGTCTTACCCGCGCCGATGGGGCCAACGACGACGGCGAGGCCGCGACCCTGAGCGAGGCATTCCACGAGCCGCCGGCGCCCGTGTGCTCCAAAGAGGGTGTCGTAGTAGAACGCGGGGTCAGCGGTATCCAAAAAGGGGTCACGGCTAAGCCCAAAAGCTTCGAGGAACATCGCAATCGCGAGGTTCAATCGGGCCGTGGAAGCCCCCTGGAACGGGTCTTGGCCGATTGCGCGGCCTCCGGGGCCCATGATATAATGATTCGAGCGCAAGTTTAGGGCAGTTCGGCGCGGGCGGAGGCGGCAGCTTCCGCCATCTGTGCGTCATAAGGACCGACGCACCAAGCCCTAGTAATGCCGCAAACGTTCGACGCAAAGTCGACGGTTAGACGCGGCTGAAAGGCAAAAATGGCGACGCCAACCTCGATCATTTCCATGAAACAACTCCTTGAAGCGGGAGTTCATTTCGGTCACCAAACCCGCCGTTGGAACCCGAAGATGGCTCGGTACATCTTCCAGGAGCGCAACGGCATCTACATCATCGATCTGCAAAAAACCGTTATCAAACTGCGCGAAGTCTATGACGCGGTCAAAGACATGTCGCGCCGGGGCAAAGTCTTTTTGTTCGTCGGCACAAAGAAACAAGCGCAAGACGTCGTGCGCGAAGAAGCCGAGCGCGCGGGCATGTTCTACGTGAACCAGCGCTGGCTCGGTGGCACGCTGACGAATTTTCAAACCATTCAGAAGCGCATCGGACGCCTGCGCGAGCTCGAGCGCCAGCGCGACACCGGCCTCTTCGAAGTGCTGACAAAAAAAGAAGTGAGCAAACTTGAAGACGAGCTTGCGCGCCTCGAGCGCTTCCTCAGCGGCATCAAAGACATGCCGCGCCTTCCGGACGCCCTGTACATCGTGGATCCGCGCAAGGAACGCATCGCCGTGTTGGAAGCGCGTAAACTGAAGATTCCGATTATCGCCGTCATCGACACAAATTGCGATCCGGACGAAATTGACTATCCGATCCCCGGGAATGATGACGCCATTCGCGCCGTCAAGCTGATGACCGGTAAGATTGCGGACGCGATCATCGAGGGCCGAACGGAAACCGAATCGGCCGTCGAAGCGCAAGAAGAGACAAAACCCGACGCACAACCGGGCACCGAAACCATCACGGCGGTTCCGTAATGCAAGGGAACAACAAGCGAGCGAGGAAACGGAACACGCGAACATGGTGAAAACGTATACACCGAGCGCAGCTGACGTCAAAGCGCTGCGCGAGGCAACAAATGCGCCGGTTATGGACTGCCGCAGGGCTCTTGAGCAAAGCGGCGGCGACGTCGAGCGGGCGAAGAAAGTACTCGCCGAGCGTGGACAACAGCTGGCTGCGAAGAAGGTCGACCGCGAAGCCCGCGAAGGGTTTATTGGCCATTACATCCATCAAGGCGGTAAGCTTGGCGTGCTCGTAGAGCTTGGCTGCGAGACGGACTTTGTCGCACGCAACGACGTGTTCCAAAAGCTGGCACACGATCTTGCCGTGCATATCTGCGCATCGCGGCCGCGTTACGTGAGCCGTGAGGATGTACCCGAAAGCGAACGCACTGCCAAAGAAGCCGAACACTCGGGCCCGATCGACAAATTCTACGAAGAGGTTGTGCTTCTGGAGCAACCATACGTGCGCGATGAGACGAAGACCATTCGAGAACTGATCGAGTCTGCGGTCGGAGTCCTGGGCGAGAATATCAAGGTGCGGCGCTTCGCCCGGTTCGACATCGGCGAATCGTAATGAGCGGGAACGGTATCGGCTCCCAGCCCGTCTACCGCAGGATCCTGCTCAAGTTAAGTGGTGAAGCGTTCGCGCGCAGCACCTCCGGTTCCATCGATACCGACACCGTCTACCTCATTGCGAATCAAATAAAGGAAGTCGCCCAAGCCAGCGTCCAGGTTGCCTGCGTCGTTGGTGGCGGCAACATTTGGCGCGGCAAGGCGGCGGCGCATGCCAACATGGACCGCTCTACCGCTGACTACATGGGGATGCTTGCCACGGTCATCAACGCGCTTGCGCTGCAAGACGCGCTCGAGGATATCGGCGTGACGACGCGCGTGCAAACGGCAATCTCCATGCACCAAGTCGCGGAGCCCTATATCCGGCGCCGTGCGATCCGGCACCTAGAGAAGGGCCGCGTCGTCATTTTCGCAGCAGGCACGGGGAACCCATACTTTACG
>DASZFB010000150.1:0-8859 GCA_035940275.1 Candidatus Eremiobacteraceae bacterium
CGAACTATCGAGTGGGGGAACTCGAGTCATTCCCGCTCTTCCGTGGCGCGCCGCGTTTTACGGGCCCGTCCGAGCTTACTGTTGGGGATCAGCCGATTCGCGCGAGTAAATTTCTCATCGCAACCGGGTCAGTCATCAACGTTCCTCCGATACCAGGTCTGGCCGAGACAGGCTACCTTACGAGTGATGACGTTTTAGACTTGAAGAAGCTCCCAAAAACGGTGATCGTTCTTGGTGGAGGAGTAGCCGGCGTCGAACTGGCTCAATATCTCTCGCGGGTTGGCGTTACAACAACAATGGTGCAGCGCAGCCCCACGCTTCTTTCAATGGAGGATCCGGATGTCGGCGAATCGCTGCGCATGTCGCTGGAGAAGGAGGGTATTCGCGTCTTCACCGGAGCGTCGCTGCGCTCCGTGGAGAAAAAGGTGATCTCGAAAAGCGTCACGGCGCTCGTTGCCGGCATGGAATTGTCCGTCGAAGCGGAGGAGATATTCGTTGCACTTGGACGGCGGCCAAACGTTGACGATTTTGGTTTCGAACAAGCAGGCGTTGAGTACGATCCCTCAGGCGTGACCACCGACGAGCACTTGAGGACCACCAATATCAATATCTACGCCGCCGGCGACGTCACCGGAAAGATGGAGCTCGTCCACGTCGCGGTGTACGGCGGCGAAGTCGCGGCACGCAATGCGTTCTCACAACGGCAGCAGAAACTGAATTACGACTTAATGGAGGCGCGCGCCGTCTTCACAGACCCTCAAGTTGGAATTGCTGGGTTGACGGAACGGCAGTGCAAGCAGCGCGGCCTCGAATATGATAAGGCGGTCTTTCCATTCGCCGACCTTGGCAAGGCCATTACGGCCGAGCTCACCGACGGGTTCGTGAAGATGCTGGCTGCGCCGGACGGTCGCATTTTGGGCATCGCGATCGTCGGCGCTGAGGCTTCCAATCTCATTCACGAGGCGATTGCGCTTATCTACTTTGGCGCTCGGTGTCACGATGTTCTGGAGATGCCTCATCTGCATCCCACACTCGCTGAAATCATTACCTATCCGGCTGAAGAACTCTGCGAGCGTCTCGAGCACGAGCGGCATGTCGTCGTCACTCCGTAAACCAAAGAAACCGCGTCACAGCCGACCGCGGCTCGGTCAGCGCTTGGGCGCCGGCGCAGGTCAGCACTTAGGTGATGGTGCGCGTCGCGTTGGCGCCGATCTCGCGATGTACCGCAAGCCGCGGCTGTACGACGTTGCCTTTGGTTTTCGAGATATTCCGGCTGAATGTGACGGCCTACTGACGCTGATTGCGCGACACGGGATCAAACATCCCAAGTGCGTGCTTGAGCTTGCGTGCGGCCCGGCGCACCATGTGCGCGAGCTCGCGCGCAGGGGACTCGATTGCTCCGGCATCGATATTAATGAGGAAATGCTCGCGTATGGGCGAGAGCTTAGTCGCCGCGAGGGAGTGACTGTTGGGCTGCGTCGCGCGGACATGCGCACGTTTCACTCGTCAAAGCGTTTCAACGTCGTGCTGTGCCTCTTCGACTCATTTGCACAATGCACGACCGAGCGCGATGCGATAGCGACGCTGCGCGGAGCGGCGGCGGCCTTGCGGCCGGGAGGATTGCTCGTTGTCGAGTTCACGCATCCGTCGGATTACTTTGGGTCCACTCGAAGCCGTACGGTCGATTCGTGGACGCACAGCGACGGCGATCTCCGAGTCAAGGCACGCTTTACCGTTACACGCATCGACCCGGTGGCGGAAACATTCGTCGCATCGCTGACGATCCAACCGACATCGAGCAATGGCAAACGGGACGGCGGCAAGCTGGCGATGCATTGGACGCAACGCATGTGGCTGCGCGGGGGGTTTCAATACGTCGCGCTGGCAAGCAGCGCATTTGACATCGTTGGATGGTATGGCGACCTCGACCCGATCGTGCCGCTCGAATCCCCGGAGGCGTGGCGGATGATCGCGATCCTCCGCCGGCACTAGAGCATGCGCGTCGTTCTGCTCGACACTATTTGGAAGCAAGATCTGGCGCAACTGCTGGATCGCGACTTTGACGTGATGATCGTCGATTCAAAGGACGCTCCGCGCCGCGACAGCGCACTTGCAGAGGCTGAGGTCCTCGTGAGCGCTCGCTTCACGGCGGAGATGGGGCGTGTGGCGCAACGCTTGCGTTTGCTTGTGTGCCCGGCAGCGGGCACGGAGCTAATCGATCGCGCTGCGCTTCCAGACGGTACTAAGCTCGTCCATGGTACGGGCCACGAAATCCCGATGGCCGAGTACGTTATGGGGGCGCTCGTTTCGCTGCGCCAGCGGTTTCGCGAAAGCGATACGGCCCTGCGGCGCGGCGAGTGGCGATATGGATTTTGCGGCGGCAATCGCATGCTCGAGGAACTTTGGGGATCAAACCTCGGGTTGTGCGGATTCGGTGGAATAGGCCAGGCGATCGCTCAGCGCGCTGCCGCGTTCGGGATGAAATGCGCGGCGGTGACGCTGCATCCCGAGAAGGCGCGTCCGGCTGCTACCAACCTTGAGTTTCTTGGCGCGCTGTCGGAAACAGCCGACGTCGACCGGTTGGCAGCATGGTCCGACGAACTTGTCGTGTGCTGCGAGCTCTCGCCGCTAACCAGGGGCTTGTTCGATGCGCGGCGTTTTGCGCTGATGAAACCCGGAGCGTTATTCGTCAACGTCGCGCGTGGGCCAATCGCGGTCGAGCAAGATTTGTATGACGCCCTTGTAGCCAAGCGCATCGCGGGTGCTGCCCTGGACGTGTGGTACCAATATCCGCACGAGGCCGGCGATGTGCGCCCTCCGTCTGGTTTGCCGTTCGGCGAGCTCGACAACGTGCTCATGACGCCGCACGCGAGCGGCTGGACGGACGCGGCAAAGGAACGGCGGTTGAAAGCGATGGCCCAAGTCATTAACGACTTCGCCAAGGGCTAGGGCAGTTTTACTCGCTCTCGATGAGACGTTTCGCCTGCTTGAAAACGTTATCCAACATCGCTTGAGTCAATTTTCCGGTGTTCGTGTTTTGTCGACTCGGGTGATAGCTGCTCATGAGGATAAGATCTCGTCGGCCGGATGCGCGTAAGCGACACTCAGCCGCGTGTTTGAAGACAGGGCGTTGCGAGGCGATGTAACCGCGATCGCGCAGTCGAGCATAGATATTGTCGAAGGCAATTTTTCCAAGGGCTACGATAACCCGGACGGACGGGAGGATATCGAGCTCGGCTCTCAGATGGTCGGCGCACTTGCGTAACTGTTCGGGTGTCGGGCGATTACCGGGCGGTGCGCAGCGGAGCGCTGCCGTCATGAAGGCGTCGACAAGTTCGAAGCCGTCGCCCCGGCGAACTGACGTGGCTTGCGTCGCAAAACCGGCGCGGTGCAGAGCGCGCGCAAGAAATACGGCTGAGCCGTCACCCGTGAACATGCGCCCGGTGCGGTTGCCTCCGTGAGCAGCCGGCGCAAGTCCCATGATGAGGAGACGTGCAGATGTCTCACCGATGCTTGGTACCGGTTTTCCCCAATAGCGCTCTGTGGAGAACTCCCGCTTGCGCTCGCGCGCGATGTTCCGGCAATAGGTGCGCAACTCCGGACAATGTTCGCAGGCGACGATGCGACGGCGTACAGCAGCAAGTGTCGTGCGCTTTGCACCCTTTGAGCGTTTGCCGGTAGTTGTTGAAACCAAGATCACGCGTGCTTGGAGCCGAGCAGCGAGCGGTCGCCGATCCATGGCGCAGGCGTGATGACCCAGTAGCGAGCCATATTATTGAGATCGCCCGCATACTCGACACGAAGATGGCAAAAAGCGGTCCATGCTTGCTCTTCGTCGACAAGACGGTACCCCGCAGCCGCCAAGCGTTGGCGCGCGGCGAGGAACTCGCTTCGTTCGACGAGCACTCCATCGTCGCCCAGCAGGCCGAAATATTTCGCGATGTCATGCGTGAGATGCGAGCCGACGCTATGCAGCAGCTTCGCTTGGCCCTTCGGCACGTTTTCTACGGTTGAAATGATCAGTGCAGCGGCGTCCAGTATTGCGCCGAGTGCTGCAAGCCACGAGACGTCAACATGGCTCGAGCGGAAATAGCACAGCACGGGGTACGCGAGGTGCGTGTCGAGGACCTCGGCGCACCATGTTTGGCCTTTTTCGAAAAGATGCGACAAGTCGTCGATGAGGTCGAGGTTCGCGTGCGTCTCGAGCAGGCCTAGACCTGACGGTGGCGCACTGCCTCGCGCGTCGAGCATGACAACGAATGTCTCGCGCCGTTGAAACGACGCAAAAAGCGAAAAGAGAAAAGTGAGGACGACTGCGACGGTCGCGAGGCCGGTCACGCCTGCAAGGATAGAAAAGATACGCGCGGGGCCATTGAGCGCGACAATATCACCGTAGCCGATAGTCAGCAAGGACGTACCGGCGTAGTACATGGCCGAGCCTAAGTCAGTTGGCATTGGATGGAGACCATGTGCAAGTCCAAGGAAGATAAGACCGAAGCCAAGGATGAGCCCGAACACCCAGGCGCCGAGCAGCAAAACCATGACGAATGGAGCAAAAATGCCAAGGAGGAACTCTCGCCGTTGCGGGGGTTCTATGCTAAGGAGAAGCGCGCGCCACAAACGCCACGTGTAGCGACGCAAGTTGGCGCTGACGAGCAGAGCGCTGCGCACGGGCCGGGGTACGAGCACGGAGGCGAAGATGTCAAAGAGGATAATGAAGACGACCAAGACGCCGAGGGCTACAAAGAAAGGTGACATGGCGTAGCTCATTCATGATGCGGGCACGAAGTGCCCGGTTGTGGCGCGTAAAATTGTTTTTATGCTTTCCAGTATAAGGGGATTCAAGTGGGACATGGCTTCCAATAGATTTCTCGGTTTCGATCACATCGATACTCGCGTCTCTTCGCTCAAGGCAGTGGAGGCATTTTACGATCGGCTCATGCCTGAGTTGGGGCTGCCGGCGAAGCGGATGGCGCACGTAGATGAGCGGGGTGATTGGGATGACCCGTCGGATGCCAAGCCGTACAACGCGGTCGAATACTACGAACCGAAGGAGTCAGGCAAAGTTGGGTTCTTCATTGGGGTTATTGAGGACAAAACGATGAAGCCCACACTGACCCGGATTGCATTTCGCGTGACCCAGTCGGAATTGGAACGTTGGCACTCGTTCTTAAGCTCGATCGGGGCTGTAAACATCCAGTGCTCAGCTTCCGCGGAGTATCCGGCCATCTTTTTCGAGGACCCGGCGAACACCAAATTGGAGATCGTCGCTCGGCATCCGAACCCCTAGTGATGGAGCCCTAGGACACCCACGACGATCTCGATAGCGATGAGAACGATTACGATGAGTTCGAGGAATTCGCTGCGGGCGACCTGAGCTTGGTCGACGAGGTAGCGGTAAACGTCACCCACGGCGTCGAGTTTGCCTTCGATCTGGCGCTGCCACACTTCGAGGCCTAGTCGCGAGGCGATGGCGCGATAAATGCGCGCGTAGTAGGCGTCTCCTGTAATCTTGAGTGCGTTGTTCGAGCGGTCCGCGAGCTCTCGGATGTCGACCAGGAGGAAACGCAACTGGGCGGCGCGCCGCTCGCTCTCGCGACGGTGGAGCGCACCGCGGTGCGGGGGAAAGTCGCCGGCATAAATGGAGTCGAGTTCCGCGTCGAGGCGCGCATCGTACGTGCGAAACTCGACGAGTTGAGAGTTGGCGAATTCGAGGAGATCAAGGACCACGTTCGCGTCCGGCTCGCTATCGTAAATGAACGCGGAGTCCCACTGGACGACCACAAGGTCGTCGGGGAAGTAGCTGAAGTGGAATCTGATTGCCTCCGCCTGCTGGTCTGGCGAAAGATCGTGCGGCTCGGCCGTCATGAGTCTCACGAGCGACGATCTGCAATCATCCAGGAGGGTCTGCGCCATCAGTTGCGGCTCGAAGTCCTCGACGGCGACAACGAAATAGTCTTCCACGAGCGCTTCATGCGGATCGTCAAGCGCGAGAGAACAATCGTTGAGTACTTGTCCTAAGAGGCCGCGCGCGAGCAGTGCGAGCCGATCGTCTTTGCGCAATTCAAGGGCAAGTTCTTCGAGGCCCGACCATGGGCCTGAATAAGGAAATGAGAAGCGGATAGATATGACGCCATAGTCATAGATCTTGGCGCGAGTTGACGCCGTGTGCGAGTCGACCGTGATCGGCGGAAGGTTCGCCGCGAGGGGAGGTATTGCGAACTGGATGGCTTCAGGCGAGGGTATCGTGCGCAGCAGAGGCGCGGGTTCTGCGCTTTCACCTGCGACGCTGCTGAGCCTCGTGAGGTCGATGGTGTCGGCGACGTCGAAGACGTAACACGCAAAAAACGTGGCAGACGAGATCGATGGATCGGCGGATGCTGTCGCCGGATCGCGCAGCGCCATCTACCGGACTGACCCGCGCAGAATGGTTATCGACGCCGGCGCGAGAGTGTAGATTGAGCCTTTGCCGCCAGCCTGCGTGCTCGCCACCGGCGGACCATCAGGGTTGGCAAATCCGTTCGACCCATTGGCGTGCCACGCATATTGTGGTCTTCCAAATGACGCCTCGAAGACTGCACCGCTAAAGTAATGATCTCGATGCGCACCGTCTCGGAAGGAAACGGTTACCGCGTGCGGCTCGGTTCTGTCCTTATTGATGAGCATCAATGCCCATGTCTCGTCCGGGCGCAAGAGGGCGTAGCTTGTGACGAGCTGGTTGCCGCGCATGTCGATGATGTTGCTCGCGCTGGGGTACATGGCGTGGGCTGCGTCAACGGGCTGAGCCCACTGCTGCGTGATCAGTTGCGCGGCGAAAAACTGCGACGTGCGCTGGCGAATCTGGTTGTTGTTGTCTGCCGCGAACATTCCCCAGGCGCCATAGGAGGTGCAGTTCGAGGACGACGTCACGAGAGGCTCAGGCTCGTATTGGTAGAGGAAGGTGCCGTTGCCGCCGGCCGCAAGGAACGAGCCTTCAAAATCGGCGAGCCAAAGGCCGCCGACAATATCTTGGAACGCGCGAGCCGCACCCGCTGAGAAATTGAGCTCAGTGATGAACATTGGAATGTGTGGCGGAAGACCATCGGCGCGATACGTCGCCACGATACCTTGGAGCACGGCGGGCTCGGCGTAGAGATCGTCAAAATACGACGGATCGCACGGATCGAATGGGTAGTGCTCAAACGACATGAAGGATAGGTCGTTCAAACGACCGTGGCGTCGCAGGTATTGAAGAAAGCGATGGAGCCACGAGACATCGCCGCTCGCATTCGGCCATGCCTGGACGTCCGATGTGCCTCCTTGAAACACGGGGCCTCCAAGGCGAAGCGTCGGATCGACCGCGTGTACGGCGCGAGCCCATTGCAGATAGAGCGCGCCGTAGTCCTCGGGCAGGATGAATTGTCCGTCGGGCTCTTCACCTAATTCAACATAGGAAATCGGGTAACGATGTAGTTCGAGGTAGCGAATCTCGGCTGCTGCATCCTGCGGCGTTCCGTAGAGCATGCCGACTGCGACCATCGCGGGCATGCCGCGTGTCAAGCCGCTGCGATAGACAATGTCCAGCCCCGCTTGTTCTTGATCCTTCACGCGATTGGCTGGACTGTGCCAAGGGTCCACCGATGACACGTAGGTAATCGTCTGTGAGTTGTTCGCCACGTGAGTCACGAGATCGTGGAACGCACCGCGAGAATCAATGGTGCCGATGCCGATTTCGCCGATTGCATAACCGACGCAGTTGCGCAAGTCGTCGTCACCGTGGCTATCGCACGTGCGCGAAGAGCGAGTCATCTCGATACGGAGAAACTCCATTGAAATCGGGGGAGTTGAAAGTCTCAGCGTGACGGTACCGCCTTCGCCATCTGTGATCGCACCACGCGGAAACGTCGCCCAACTGCCGTGCGCTGGATCGTTAATGGCGTCGGCACCCGTCCAGTATTGCACGCGATACGAGACTGCGTATGGATGCGTCCAAGAAATACGAGCTGCATCGATACCGACCGGCGAGCCGAGATCGACCACTGCCCACTGCGGGTGCATGCTGTCCGGTTCGCCTGTAAACTCGCTGCTCAGGTAAGGATCGCTCTTCCAATATGTGGCGGGATCACCATCAGTGAGACGCGAGTAGTCGTCGTTGTTGCCTTGGTCGTTTGTAAATCCGCGATGGGGCAACCGGTAGCCGAAGGTATCTCGAATAAAGTTATTCGTTGTCGAAGCGCCGGTCCAGTATCCCTCGTTTTTTGAGCTCCACGATCCGACTGGGTTCCAATGCCAGTGTTGCACGCTGAGTTCAGTGTACAGTCGATAGCTGACCGGACCAAGGCCGGCGCTCAACATCGCATTGACATTTGCGGGTGTGTAAATAGCTTCGACTGCCCCCAGGTTTTGAGAGTCGATGCCTGCGCCGAGAGCGCGCACCGGAGTGAAAACGTTAAGGATGTGGCTTGGCTTTATATCGACCACGACCGGATGAGCTGAGTCCGCAAAGGACGCCGCGGCGCAAAGCTGCCCCGCCACCGCTACAGCACCTGCAAGTAGCGCGAAGCGAACAAATTGTGAGCTTACACCGAACGTCACCATATCCAACCCTTCACGCGGCGAAAGAGTTGACTCTCGTTCTCCGTTCGGAGCAAGATACTTGCAAGACCGCAATGTGACAGGTTGTTTAGCTGCGCTGAATTCTGGTCAGGGCTTTACGATCATCATGATAAGGATAGTAAGCCAAATAAGACCGCTGATCGCGTTGTTGAGACCTTCGAATGGATCATCGATCAGCCTTCGCAATTCCGGCGACGGTGCGTCATCTGGGCTATCCTTTGCTGCCTTTGCGAGCCGCCGGAAACGGGGAAAACGCCGGCCGAA
>DASZFB010000151.1:0-6022 GCA_035940275.1 Candidatus Eremiobacteraceae bacterium
GGACCTTAACGGTACAGAAGAATATGAGCTAGGGCACGAACGCTACTGCTACTAACGAGGCTTAGCCTGCTTGGCACAAGAACGATGCGTCCATTATACATGAGCTCCGCCAGCCAGAAACGTGCGCAATCTCATACTTGAAGAGCTAACAGACGCCCTCGACGACCGTAGCGGACAATTCCGCTATTTTTTTGTGGCTTCGTCGGGACGGGTCGAGCCTTACGCAGCCGACGATCCCGGGGCCACCATCGTGGCTTCGCGCACTGATGCACTGCTCATCCACCCCCTTTCTCACGCGGACGCTACGCAGATCACGATGGACTTCATCGCCACGTTGACCGATGGCGCACTGGCCGCCAAGCTTCGACAAGCGACGACAGGTGTAACGCCGGCAGCGCGTTATCTTCAATTGTTGAGCGCGTATCCGCGTGCGAGGCGGTCCTGGCTATCGTTCCGTCAACGTCGCCTCGAAGCGATCGCCATCGAATGGTTGCGCGAACATGGCGTGGATCTGGCACGTTTCGGCTTGGACCGGCCGGCACGCGCACAGGAAGACGCAACCGGCCTTCGCTTTGATTCGAATCTCGATGAGTCGCTCGTAAAGCTGCACGAGCGAGCCCTGCGTTTTGCGTCGTCGCCGACTGCTGCGCAAGCTCGGGCCGCATGCCGTCATGGGATGCGCATCGATGAGATCTATCATTCGAATGCAGTGCGGGGTAACCGGCTCAACCGCGATCAGACAGAAGAACTGATTCTTCGCGGAAACACGGTTGGTCAGCTCACGCTGCGCGAGCACCTCGAGGCGGTCAACCTCAACCGCGCGCTCGATCGCGCCGAAGTGCTCGCCCTATCCGCAGCGCCGCTCACCGAACATGGAATTCGCGAGCTGCACGCCCTGCTGTTTGCTTCGATTGACGACGAAAACGCGGGAATCTATCGGCGCATCGACACTCGCCTTGTCGGGCGCGACTACTTGCCTCCCGAAAGCGTTCTTGTCCCTGCCCTGTTGCGCGAGTTCACCGAGTGGCTCGAAGAGAGCCCTGCCGACCCTGTCGCTCGCGCCACTGCAGCCCAAGCGAAAATCCTCAGCATATCGCCCTTCCTCGACGGCAACGGCCGCGTCGGGCGTTTGTTGTCCAACGTGATCTTGTATTCGGCCAACTATCCACCGGCGATCGTGCGGCTCGAGGATGGCACGCGGTATTACGACGGCTTGCGACAAGCCGACGCCGGGGATATGTCGATATTGCTGAAGCTTATGGTCGAGCGCGTTGAGTCAAGTTTGAGCCAACTCGAGGTTGAGGCTCGGAAGTAAAACTCACATCCGCGCTTTCGGGGGCAAACGCTTTGCCTTCATAGAAGAAGCGCACCGATGAGCTTCGCCGCTGCACAAGAACTGCCGATCGCGCCCGCGCGACGCGCCGCGATTTTCGGGGCGCTGTGGGAAGCGGCGCAGGGCAACGCGCACTTGCGCGGCATCATGGACGTTTCCGGCGCTACTATCGTCGACGATATTTGCGCTCTTGCAGCGCTCGCAGATCGTTGCGGCGTTTCTGACGTCACACTGGCGCTAGCAGCAGCGCAAGAAAGCTCTCCGGTAAGCCTTGCTGCACGCGTTCTGTACACCACGCGGTTGCAGCTGCGCGCCGCCGGCTTTCTTGGGCCACATGTGGATGTTGCGGCGGCCCAAAATGGACGATCTGCATCTGTCCCCACCCTAGCCATGTCATGCGGTAGTCTTTCTGAAGCATTGAAAGCGTTTCGCGCAGCAGGCGCCACCCGAGTTCGAGCCCCCCGCAGCTTGATCGAAGCGATGGCGGGCGTCGCGATTGCACCGGACGGCGCAGGCGAGGCGGGGACGATGAACGGCATCGTTGGGAGACTGCTTTTGGCAGCCTACTCGACGGACGCGCGCGACCTTATCGGGGCGCTCTGTGGACCACCGTACCGCATCGATCCGGCGCAACTTCGTCTTGCGCTGGCCTCTGCGCGCGACCAATCAGGCTCGACCTCAACGCGACAGGCACTCGCCCGCGCGGTCAGCACGTTGCCAGGCGCAGTCGCCAAGGACGCGGCTCTTGCTGCCCTTAGCGCTTTGGATGCTGCCTTGCGCGAGAGCGAAGCTGCCCGTCCTTCGATTGCCGCGGCAGCTTCCGCTGTTGAAGCAGCGGTTCAATCGTACGCTGACAGCGTTCAAATGGGAACACGTGACACGGAGTTTCTCGCTCTACAGCGCGCCGCTGCAAGCGCCGATCGCGTGTGGCCATGCACGTCGGATCCGGTGCAGCTGCATCGGCGTGTGGCGAACGTGCTCGAAAACCTCACCACGATACGTATGGAAGAGACGCTTGAACTTGTCACCAGCGGTAACGACGCTTCGGGCACAAACGGCAGTCTTGAGTTTTCAGATTCTCCGGGCATGCCGATTGGATGGGAAACACTCGCGACCGCGCTAGACATCCCTCGAGAGACGCGTGAAGGTCGTGGATATCCCGAGAGCGCGGAAGAAATTGTTCGCGTCGAGGTCGCGGCTGCGCTTACGGATGCCGTCGCGGCTTATCAAGTCGAGAACGCGCGATCGAGCGGGCGGCGCGTGTGGCCGCACGCGGAAACACTAACCGTAATAAAGGCGCCGCCCATGACGTTTTCAGCGTCACGGCTCAACGCATTCGTGAAGTGTCCACGCCGTTGGTTTTACGAGTATCTATGTGAGGCGTTAGAAGATCCATCATCGTTGCACGCAACGTATGGAAGGGTAGTCCACGACGCCCTCGAGGCGTTGCATCGCCAGGTTCGCGTGCCAAGCCGCCACGATCCAGACATCATCCTTGAACGTTTCCTACACGAGCTGGACGTCGCATTCGGCAAAGCACGTCCAGATTTTGTCTCACAGCTCGAATATGAAGTCTCGAGAATGCGCGCACGTCGCATGGCGGCGCAATACGTTCGCTGGCTCGTCCTCGAGGCATCGCGCGCGCCGATGGAGATCGTTCAGGTAGAGCTCTTGCAGCGCCGGCGCTTCGGCGATCACGATTTCATGGGCTACATTGACCGCATCGATCGCCCACTCTCGGGAGGTCCGGTGACGATATTCGACTACAAGACTGGTCGCATCGACGCCGATCCAGCGGAATATCTCGAAAAAGTTCGGCGAGGCGATGAAGCCCAGCTAGCGCTGTACTACGCGATGCGGCGTGCGGACGGCGATGAAATCGCGCGCATTGCGCTCGTCTCTCTGCGCGACCCTCGTGACGATGCCTGGATTCTTGCACTCGACATCACGGCTGACGACGGCAAATCGATCGTCGAGCGACAAGCGCACGACGGCGTTTTGCGTGTGCGCTGCTCGCGCGCTGATCTCGAGGAGTCGCTCACCGCGCTCCTTGCACGATGCGATCTGTTGACGAAGCAGGGCCTCGAGCACTTCCCTGTAGGCGACGATCCGCCGTGCAACTTCTGCGCATACGCCATATCGTGCCGCGAGCGGCCGGTTGACGAGGAACGAATCTTTGCGCGCTGAGCTGACTGCTCCCGCGATTACACTGACCGCAGCGCAGCAGCGCGTCGCCGAGGCAACAGACACCACGATCGTGGCGACAGGAATGGCAGCATCGGGAAAGACCACTGCGCTTGCAGCGCGCGCCCTCGCATGTCGCGCCCGGGGCAGTGAGCCCGTCATTGTCTGCTCCCACGAATCTGGGCGGCAAGCGTTCAATGAGGCGGTGCGGCTGCTTCGACGCGATAGTGACGACCAAAAACCATTTGCCGTTGCCCCGCTCGCCGACCACGCCGCGCGTTGGTTATCTTCGGCCTACCTGGCCGCGAGTGCCGCACCGCAGATCGCCGTTGGCGGAAAGCGTGCGGGCCTGCACGTCCTGACTCAAGCGGCAAAAGGTCTGCTCGACATGAGCTGGCCCATGTTCGCACGTGCCGACATCAATCTCGATCTCCCGCATCTGAGCAGACCCGAAGCTTTTCTTGAAGAAGCCGCCTCGCTGTTCTCCCTCTTGCAGCGCGCACGCGTGACGCCTGAGGAATTTGAAGAAGGCTGCGCCGCCGGACTTGCGGCGTTCTACGGCGAGCGGATCGAGCGTGCGTCTGCGTTGGTCCAGGATCCAGTCGTTCGCAAACGTGCAAGCGCGCGAGGACGATCTGCCCTGCAAGCTTCGGGGGAAACGCTCGCGGCGCAGCGCGCAGCGGAACGTGACACCGGAATCATCCTTACGCAGCTCTATCGCGACTATCGCGCTGCTGCAGCGAGTTCAGGCGTCAGATCGCCGGAAGACATCATTGACTCAGCCATTCGGTGGCTTATGGAGGACGAGCGCGAAGCACGCGTCCTTGCGTCGCGCATTGGGGCCTTCATCGTCGATGACGCTGAAGACGCAGAACCCAGTCTGGCAGCCGCGATTCATGTTTTGCGAAAGCACCACGCATTCGCAGTTATCATTGCGGGAAGCGAAGCCGTGCGGATCGACGGTTTCGAAGGTCGCCGCTCGGCACTATCGAGTTTCACGGATGCGACGCGCATAGAGCTAGCAGCGCTCGCCCCACCGGCTGCCCAAACCATACAGCGCTTTGCTGACGAGCTTCAGGAAGCGGACTGGATTGCAACCCAGATCCGAGATGTGCTTCGACAAGGTGTAGCACCCGAGCGCATCGCGCTGTTGACTCGAACCGATCACGCCGCTGCCGTTTACGCGCAGCTTCTCCGCGAGCGTGGAGTTCCGGCCTCGAAGCCCAGCGCGGTGCTGGAACGAGAAGACGAGGTATCCGATCTGCTTGCGCTGTGCGCCATCGTCGACAATCCTTTAGATACGGAGCATTTGTTGCGGGTCTTGTCCTCGCCGCTCGCCGGACTCTCGGACGCGAGCCTTTGGGCGTTGTGTCGCGAGCCGGCCGAACGATTACAACTCACCCTGGAAGTCGGCGCACCCGATGTTACGGCTGCGGTGAAGAGTCCCAAACCAGATACGCTTGCGCGCAATTTCCTCGGTGGTCATGCAGACAGCGTGCTGCCGGAGCCAACACGAGCGATGCTCGCAACGCTGCGTGCGGAACTCGCGCGATGGCGTTCCCATTGTTGCAATCTTTCGGTGGTTGAACGTTTTGCATACCTCGCTGATGCAGCGGGTTTCGTAGACCGCTGGCACGCCGCGCCGGAGCACGAGCGCGATCGCTTGCGGCTCGATCTCACACGCACGGCAGCCGCGGTGGCTGAAGCCGCGTCGCTATCGGGTGCGCAGGACTTCAGCGCAATTGCGCGCCTCATCGAAGATAACGTTGTCGCATTGCCCCGAGCTGCGCGCATCCCCGGGGCAGTGGTGACGGAAAGCATTGTCGCAGTGAAGGGTCTTCGCTTCGATCACGTCTTTGTGGCCGGAGTGGCGCACGAGCGTTTTCCGCGCATTTACACGTCGCGTGCGATGGCGTTCTCGCGAACGTATGGGCTGATCGTGCGGGAGAACATAGCGGGCGGCGCAGCCCAGACGGCAAAGTTCGCTTGGTACTACGCGAAGTTCGGCGCAAAAGCGATGTATATAGATGAAGAAAGACGTGCGCTTTCGTACGGTCTCTCGCGGGCGCGCATTGGGGCAACTGCAACTGGATACGGCACGCCGCCATATTGGGCGCGCGAACATGACTTGTTGGCCGGATTAGAAGGCAAAGAGCAGTGAAGTCGACGGGACTGACGGTCGACGTAAAGTCGACCGCGACATTGGTGGTTGCTGCGTACATTATGTTTGCGCAGGCTGCGGTGGCCGATTCATCGATGACGATCGGTGGCGTGACGCTCGGATCGCCGGTCCAAACTGCCGTTCATGCATTCGGCGCGCCCGGCCTCGTCCAGACAACGGACGACGGGCACGAGTGGCGCTGGTATGACGCGTCCGGTATTGATGTCGACCTCCTCGTCGACAACACGCTTGTTGTGCGACAAGTTCTTGTGAGCCGACCGGAAGATGTGCACGGCGTGCCTTCAAAACTCGTCCAGCCGCATGAATTTCCAATTCTTGAGGAA
>DASZFB010000152.1:0-3919 GCA_035940275.1 Candidatus Eremiobacteraceae bacterium
AGGTCTTTCCAGAACTGCGAACGATCGGTTTGGACACCGGCTCGGATACCGTCAAAGACTTCGATCGGTGTGCCGGCGGGGTTGGCCGCTGTTTTGAGCATGAGCGGCGGTATTCCGTCGACGATAACCAATCCGGCTGCATTCCTGCTTTTCCCGTGGCGGGCAACGTAGCGCGTCGCTTCGCCGCCGCCCGTCGAGTGCCCAACGTGGACCGCGTTTTTGAGATCGAGCATCTCGACGAGTTGGGCGAGATCGTCGACGTACGTGTCCATGTCGTTGCCACTCCATGGCTGGCTCGACCGGCCGTGGCCGCGGCGGTCATGCGCAATGCAACGGTAGCCGCGCGATGCCAAGAAGAACATCTGGTCTTCCCAGGCATCTGAACTGAGCGGCCAGCCATGACTGAACACGATCGGTTGACCTGTTCCCCAGTCTTTGTAGTAAATATGGGTTTGATCGCGTGTTTGGAAGAGATGCATCGCTTTTTCTCCTTCGGAGTTCGCGGGTGGGAGGGGCGGCCTACTTGTCAGTTGCCTTCTAAGTAACCTCGCCGTCCAGTGAACCTTGTCGAGCAAGCATACGTGTGTTCGCAAAAGGTTAATCAGATAGCTAAGCAGCACTCCGCCCCATGAAATATCGTCATGGCGACAAAGTGTGGATCAAGAACTTGAAGGTCGAGGGCACAGTCGTCGAGGAGCGGACGCGAACCATTGTGGTGCGCTTCCCATCCAAAGGTGAATTGGAAGAGCGGCATTTCGCGCCCGAGGATCTTGAACGGCTGCCGACGACCAAAGAGAAATTACTCGAGCATAAGATCCAATAAGCGTTATTGGTTCACAAGCATTTACTAGGAATGTTTGCTGTTTAGCTTTGGTTCCGGCTGAGATTCATACGAATGAACATGGCGCCGCGAGCGTCGAGGTAATAGGCCATTGGCGTCTCAACCATACGCGCGATTATCGCCTCACACGCCGGGCAGCGCAATACCACGCCTGGTCCACGCGTAAAGGCCATCAAAGCCCCTATCTCGGTATCAGTCGCGCAGCCCGAACAGCGAGCGACCGCCATCGTCATATCGCGGCCAAAAATCCACTGCAGCTGCCCCGCAACCGCATTACCGTCGAGCATCAAAGCCGTATCCGTATCCGCGTCATCGTCATGCATGATTTCGCTGCTCACTTTCCGGTCGGGCCAAAACGCTCGGTTCGAATACGTTCAGGCGGCAACCCAGTCTGGACAAGAGCGTTGGCTACCGCTTCTACTAATAGCGTCGGTCCGCAAACGTAGGTGCGAGCGTGTTCTCCAAGTGGTGCGATAACCTCGCTCAACATCGCAGCATCGATCCGACGCTTATACCCAGCCCAGCCCTCCGGTGCCTGACGGGTGAACGTAAGTGCCACTTCAAGCGCGCGATCATCGCGCGCAAGTCTGTCGAGTTCGTCTTTATAGATTACGTCTTCCGGAGTTCGGCTGCTATAGAGCAGGCGTGTCGGGATGGTGGAATGCCGTGCGGAGCGGTGACGCAGCATCGCCATGAGAGGCACGACTCCCGAGCCTCCGCCGACGAGCATCAGTGGTCCGCCAAAAGCTACATCCCAAACGAAGTATCCGCCGACCGGTCCGCGCACTTCGATTTGGTCACCGATCGTAACGACATCGTGGAGGTAGGGCGATACCTCACCGTCAGCGATCCGCTCAACGGTCAACTCGATAAGACCTACGCGCTCGGGCTCGGACGCAATGGAATAGCTGCGTTCGGTTCGGTAGCCATCCGGCGCCGTGAGGCGAACATCGTAGTGTTGACCCGGCTCGTGAGCCGTCCATTTAGGAAGCGCCAACGTGAAGCTCTTCGTCTGCGGTGTCTCGGGGTGAATCCGTGTGATCTTGGCGACCTGCCACTCGAGGAGAGGCTGCATCACTCAGTCTCCGCTATACCGCTGCTCTTTCCATGGATCGCCATGCATGTTGTAGCCGAGCGACTCCCAGAACCCCGCCTTATCTCGATCCATGAATCGCAGGCCGCGGATCCACTTTGCGCTTTTCCAAAAATAAAGGTGGGGCACCACAAGCCTAGCTGGGCCGCCATGTTCGGGGGCAAGCGGCTTGTCGTCGAACTCGTAGGCGACAAAGGCTTGCCCTTTCACGATCTCGTCGAGCGGGATGTTGGTTGTATAACCGCCGTCGCTAAAGGCCATCACATAGTGAGCAGTAGGGTCGAGCTGGACCGCCTCGAGCAGTGTATCAATGCTGACTCCGAGCCACTTCGTGTCGAGCTTGGTCCATTTTGTCACACAGCTAATGTCGACTGTGAAACTCTGGTTGGGTAGCTTCCTAAACTCTTCCCAGCTCCAGCTCACTTTTGTTTGCACGAGACCTTCCAGCGTAAACGACCACTTATCGAGCGGTGTACGGGGTGTTGGTCCCGCCGAGAGCACAGGAAAATCCGTGACAAGATACTGCCCAGGCGGCAGGCGGTTCTCGACTTCGGCCGGCCGGCGGCGCCCTAGAAATCCGCGCGATATCATTTCCGCGTAGTCCGTGAAGAGCGCTCGCCTTTCCTGGGAAAAGACGGTTGTAGGCTAACTGTTCTCAATTTCCGAACGGCGCGACGTGAGCAGGTTCGCGCGGGTGACCTTTTGGATAATCGCGCTGACCCTTGCGTTTGCCGTTACCGGTTGCGCAAAGTCACAAAATGCCACAGGCTCTGCGGTGTCGGCGTCCAGCGAGCCGGCGGCACAAGCGTTGGCAAGCGATCCGCCATACGCGTATACGCTGATCATCGGCACATACTACCCATCGCAAGGCCACGATCATTTGACTGAAAAGGACTCGACGGATTTCGCTTACAACTCGGATCCGCCGACATCCGGTCCACACAAAGATATCTTCAGCGACGTGTTCGATAGCCCAACTCCACTGCCGAAGTACCTTCAAGTAAACCTGCTGGAACACGCGAATGTGCTGTTGCAGTACAACTGTAACTGTCCGGATATCGCAGGCGTACTCCACCGGATCGCCTATAAGTACGACCGCGATTGGATAAGGCCAAATCAAGTTGACCCGGCACCACTCGATGCGCAGGACGCCGAATACGATGGCTGGGCAGTGATCGTCGCACCGTACCCAGGCATGAGCCACCAAATCGCGATGTCAGCGTGGGGGCGGCTCGGCACACTCGACTCGCTCGATCAGGTAAAGATTGATGATTTTATCCACGCGTACTTGCATAATATCTCCAACACCGAACCATAAGATCTCGTGAAACGATACGGAATCAAACTGCAAACCCTTGCCGCGGTGCTCGCCGTAACTGCGGCCGCAGCTGCGGTGGGCTGTGGATCAATCCCTCATACGATAACACTCGCTTCCGGTTCGCACCTGAATGTGATCCAAGAAAACTCGGCCACGCTTAAGGATCGCCATAATCTGGATAAGCGTATCTTCTATGTCTCATACGAGAGCACCCAGAACTTTGAAGACCCAGCGGCCCTGCGCAACGAGATGTATGACGTGTTCGATGCTTACAAGACGCGTGTCGAGCAGGGAGAGTATGCAAAACTCGTACTCACGCCGATGAAAAGGGACCTCGGCGGCGGCTGGGAAGGGCGCCCGTTCTATCTCGAACGCCGTCCGAGTGGCAGATGGATAGTCTTATAAAGCCATGTTTTTTCCATCGAGCGGCTTATCATTGTGACTGAATACGTGCTGCATCCAGTCGGCTTCATTCGTTCACCCATCAAACGCCGTGGAGAAGGTCCCAAGCAAGGCCGTGAGGGTGCACCCGACGCGTGGCTCGACGTGAGTCCCGAAATTTCAGCGGCGCTTGACGGAATCGAGGTCGGCGACGAGATCATCGTGATAACGTGGCTCCACCAAGCCCGTCGTGACGAACTTCGGGTGCATCCCCGCGGAGATACCA
>DASZFB010000153.1:0-3456 GCA_035940275.1 Candidatus Eremiobacteraceae bacterium
TGTCCGGATCGGGAAAGGTATACTCCCAGGCATACAGGCTGAGATTGAAGTTTCCGCGGGCAAGGATGCCGCCATAACCATACGTTGCAAAAAGAAGATTGGCCTGATAGTTGCGGACTTCTAGCTGGATGCCGAGCGCGGCCAGATCCTGCTGCATCAGTTCTTCAGCTTTTGCCCGCGAGGTAATTCCGGCAACTGTGCTGACGTCGATACGGAACGGCTCGCCATTTTTTGTGAGCACTCCGGCAGCGTCGGGCGTCCACCCGGCGTCTTTGAGCAGCTTGCGTGCTCGCGCGAGGTCGTGCGGATATGGTTTGACGCTCGGGTCGTACGCCCACGACGTCGGTGGAGTGTCGGCCATCCCCGGAGCGTCGAGACCAAGGTAGACGTTCTGCGCGATCTTGTTCCAGTCGATTGCATATGCGAGCGCCTGGCGTACGCGGACATCGTCGAGCGGGGGACGAGCGCAATTAAACTCAACGTGCTCGTACGTCATGTTCGGCACGGCCGTAATGCGATATCCGGCTTGCGCCTTCAAAGTCGCGTACTGCACCTCGGGCGCATCATAGTACAAATCGATATTGTGACTCATCACGTCCGTCATGAGCGTGTTTTGGCTTGTGATGATTCGGTACTGAACCTCTTTGAGTTTCGGCGGACCTCGCCAGTAGGTGGGGTTTGCGCGCAGCGTGAGCAGCGTGCCCGGCTCCCATTGTTCCACATAAAATGGTCCGCTTCCAACCGGATGTGTGTTGAATGGAAGCTTATTAAGATCTGCGTAACCAGATAATAGATGCCGAGGAACGATGGAGCCAATGACGCCGTTGCGCATGAACGCCGCGACAAATGAGGCCAGCGGTGCCCGCAGATGGACGATGACGGTGTAGTCGTCCGGCGTATCAATCGAAACAACTTGATCGTATGGGTAGCGATAGCCGACGTTGTTGTTGGGGTTGACGATCTGCTGCCACGTGTACTTCACATCCGCCGATGTCAACGGCACTCCGTCTGTAAACTTTACCCCTCTGCGCAGGTGATAGGTAATCGTTTTTCCGTCGCGACTGATGCCGCCGTTCGCCGTCGTCGGCACCTCGAGTGCGACGTCAGGAACCGGATTACCGTGCTCGTCATAATCGATGAGGCCCGAGAACACCATCTGATCGACGTCGGTCACGAAGGCCTGAGTCGAAACGATGGGGTTGAGACTATCAAGATCCTCATAGGAGCCGACGCGCAATATGCCGTGCACTGTCCATGGGTTGCTCGTGCCGGATAAACTTGTGCTCGTTTGAATTTTGGTGCAACCGGATGTAAGGATAGACAGCAGCACGAGCGCAAGCGCAAACGGTCGAGCGTGAGGGACGGTCATGGCTTGATGCGGTGGAGCGCGCCGCGCGTCATAACTGCGCGCACGTTGCGAAGGGCTTTGATGTCTTTGCGTGGATCGTCATCAACGAGAAGCACGTCGGCCGACTTGCCTTCCTCGAGCGTTCCGACTGTGCCGGCAAGACCAAGTGCCTCAGCCGCCGTTTGCCCGGTGGCTGCCAGCGCCTGCTCGGCGGACATTCCGAGCTCCACCATACACTCGAGCTCGGTCACAAACTTGCCATGGAAGTTGAATGGCGTGCCTGAGTCCGCACCGGCGGCAATCGGCACGCCTGCTTTCAGCGCGCGCCGGAAGCTCTCACGGTGCGCGTCGTAGACCTCGCTCGTCTTGCGTGCTGCGTAGTCGGGCAGGTCGCTCAGATGCGCGTGCAGATTGTAAGGCGCGGCGAGCGTCGGAACATAGGTTGCCTTGGACGACTTGAATAGCGCGAGCGCTTTGTCATCCAGATAGCATCCATGTTCGATCGTGTCGACGCCGGCGCGCAGCGCGTTATGGATGCCTGCGGTGCCGATCGCGTGCGCTGCGACCCGCCGTCCAGCTTTGTGGGCCTCGTGCACGGCGACTTCCATCTCGTCCACGTCAAGCTGCGAGCTACCGACTTCAACTCCCGGTGAAAGAACACCGCCGGTCGCGATCACTTTGATGCAGTCCGCGCCACGTTTGAGATTTTCTCGGACGGCTTTGCGCATTTCGTGAGGTCCGTCAGCCTCGTGCGCGATGAACCAGCAGTGCCCGCCTGTCATGCACACGACTCGTCCGGCAGCAAGCACGCGAGGGCCATCGGTCCAACCACGGTCGATAGCATCACGCACCGAGATCGCACTTGCATATTTTGTTCCGAGGTCGCGTATCGTCGTGATGCCCGCGTGGAGCGCCTCACGTGCGCTGCGCACGCCCATGAGCGTCGAGGTCTGCTCGCTCATGAGCAGTGCGCTCGTCATAAAATCAGGACTGCCGTCCATGTCGAGATGGGCATGAAGGTTGATGAGGCCGGGAAGAGCCACGAGTTGGGTCGCGTCGACGACGTGCGCGCCGCTCGCGCTGCGTTCGAGCCCTGCAGCCGGGCCAACGTCCTTGATGCGTCCGCCCTCGATGAGCAACGCGCCTTTCCGGATCGCAGGTTTCCCGCTGCCATCCAGCAGCAATTTGGTGAGCAAAAGCGTGCGCGGGGTCGCCACTATTGGGCCACCGGTATGAGTCGAGCGAGCGCGAAGCTTTGCGCCTCAAGACGCATCGCGATGTCTTTCAGATCTTTGCCCAGCGCATTTTCTCCCGCGACCCAGCGCCCGAGGTTCTCATTGTAGAGCTGCACCTGATAGCTTCGCTTCTCGTCTAGCGCACGACCGAGCGAAAGCGGGAACGTGTAGGCGACGTCGAGCGTGCTGCCGATGCATATCAGCCACTCATCACGACGCCGCAGCGCCATGACCACCATATCCGTATCGAGACGGTCGATGCGTTCGCTGACATCCTCGTCAAAGACCTCGAGCTCGCCCTCAACCTCGACGCTGGCGTTGGCGAAGATTCGGAACCGGCTTCGATCGCGGATGACGAAGTAGCTGAGTTCGCGACCGAACAGCGGAAGCCGGCGCACGCCGAGCCAACGCCATCCCGACGGCATGAGCGGAGCGACCTGCAGGTGATGGGGCGCGTCCTTTTTTTGTAGGATGAGACCGCATGCGCCTTCGATCGCTGCCCAAAGGTAGCGCGGCGGTTCCCACGGCGACAACCGCATGCCGCGGTTGACGAGCGACTCACCGTCAAACCATTCCGAAAACTGACCAGGTACGGTGTTGTAGATCTTCGGGTCGCGCAAATAGTGGGCGTAGCCTGCTTTGAGGTTGCGAACCATGGCATCAGGATAGATTTTTGCGGCCGCAAACGCATACCAAAACGAAAGGCCGGGCCACACACCGCCGATAAGGCCGACGTCGCGATACGGCATGTAGTCCGGCGAAAGACGTGAAACGGTACGCAAGCCGGCTTCGGTTTGGAAGTCAGGCGTGTTGAGGCGGCTCATGATGCGATACGCCACCGGCGCCGGCGCCACGTCAAACATCACGGGAAAC
>DASZFB010000154.1:0-4853 GCA_035940275.1 Candidatus Eremiobacteraceae bacterium
CAAGTCCTCGTGTCCGTATCCCGTGAACTGTTCGTCAAAACTCCCCACACGCAGCAGATCGGCTCGCCGCACCGACGCGTTGCCGGTAAGGAAATACAGCCACGAAAGTCGCCGGCGTGTCGGAGGATGAAGTGGACGCCGAGCGGCCGGGTAGTCGCGTTGCGTGCGATAGTCCTCAAGCGAGCGGACCTGTAACTCGCACCCGACGATCGCCACGCGCCGGTTTGCCCCTTCTTTGTGACCCGTTGCATGGCGCTCGAGCAGCGTCCGCGATGCGAGAATATCTGCGTCGGTAAACATCACAACGGGTCCTCGCGCCGCTTCGATGCCGGCATTGCGCGCCGCACCTCTGCCCGCGTATGGACCTGGGACGTAGCGAATGCGCTCGCCTTCGCGCTGACAGAGATCTTCGACATACTGCGCCGTGCCGTCCGTGCTGCGTGAATCGGCGATGACGATCTCGTACGCAGTGGCCGATAGCGTTTGGTCGAGCAGCGTAGGCAAAACCTCACGGAGCGTGTCGATGCGGTTGTACGTCGGCATGACGACCGAAATTTCGAGCAGACTCATGTGTGTCTTATGACGGTGCAGCGCTTCCGTGACGATCGCCGAGCGCACGGGCCGCCGCCACCACGTCGTCGATGAGCGGGCCTGGCTCCGCGCCGTGCGGCGGTTTGGTGAGCATCGCGTTGGGCACGCGCCATGGACCCCATTCCTGCGAGCTCAGCCTGAAGTGCTCGCGCTCGAAGATGACGACAACCGGCCGGCCGAGCGCTGCCGCGACGTGGGTCGCGCCCGTGTCCACCGTGACCACGATCGCGGATTGCGCGAGGACCGCTGCCCAACGGAGGAGCGCAAGATCTCCGAGCCAGGTGACGTTGGATGCGTTCAAACCTGCTCGCACGGAAGCCGCCCCTGCGTGCGTTTCGTTTCCGTAGGTTATGATGACGTCCTTGTTCGCACGTGCGAGCGAACTGATAAGGCGTTTCACAGCGTCCGCGCCAAAATTCCGCGCGAACCAGCGCGGTGCGAGCGCGAGGACCACCGCTCCTGCCGGCGCGTTTGCGGCTGCCCATGCGGTGTCATCGTCGCCGAGACGCAGCGTCAAGTCTTCCGTGAGCGCACCTCCTCCCGCCAGCTTTACGAGCGCGAGCACTTGGTGCACTTCGTGCAGGATCGGTTGATCGGGAAAGCGGTCGGCCAGATCCGGGTCGGCTTCCGACAAGCACCAATCCGTGAGCGCAAGTTGCGCGAGTACGCGACTCAGGTACCGGCGCCGATAGACATAGCCGATGCGCGTGGGAGCCGCCGTGATACCCGCGAGAAAGATGTCGTCGGTGCGCGGTGCCAGACCGACGGCAATATCAGCGCTCTTTCCGAGCTGCACTACCCGTGCGATCGCTTGCACCGGCGAGCGATTAGGCAGGAGCACGAGGTCGTCGATGTCGGGGTTGTGTCGCAGCACGGGCTCGGTGTAACCGGTGACCACTGCGGTGATGCGCGCGTGCGGCCACGAGCGCCGAAACGACGCAATGGCGGGCGTTGACAGAATGAGATCGCCGACGCGGTCTGTGCGTATCAGAAGAATATTGCGATATGCCGCACCGTTGCGGCTCGGTGAGATAGCCACTAGTTGCCTCGTCCGCTGATCAGTTCGTCGAAATATTCACTGCGCGCGAGACGCTGCGCGGCCCACCTGCGCAGTGCAAGCGGCCACGCGTTGTTTTCGCGCTCCGCGGCGATGTGCTCCAAAAGCCCCGGCCAGCCGCTGCGTCTGGCCACCGTGCTCCACCACAGGACCGGTGCAACCTGACCTGTGGCGAGGGCGATGCGCCAGTGTGGATGCTTGTCGAGGAATTGAATTGCCGTGCGCGCTTGGGCGCGAGCTTGGCGCGCTGCGCGCGCGAATTGCGCAGGCTCGAACGCCGGCTTGTAATGGTAGACGATCGCGTCGTGCGCGAGAACAGATGGAATTCCCATGCCGCGTAAGCGGAAGCCCAATTCGAGATCCTCCCAACCATACTCGCGGAAGCGTTCGTCGAATCCGCCGGCGTCCTTGACAAGTGCAAGCGACACGGACACGTTCGTCGTCCAGAAATATGCTCCCGAATAATTGCGCAACGAGTAATTCGGTGGTGGAAGCTCGTCAAACGATTCGACATTGATTGCTACGCCGCGGCAGATCGAGCGTTGATGGTGTGCGTGGAAGCGCAGATGCGCCGACAACAAACCCGGCGTCGCCAGCACGTCATCGTCCATGAAGAGGATGATCTCCCCTCGAGCACGCTGGATGCCGACGTTGCGCCCACGCGCTAAGCCTGCGTTGCGTTGCCGAATAAGATGGAACGCACACGGAGGCCGCAGATGTTGAAGCACATCTTCGTACGTTCCATCGGTAGATCCGTCGTCGACGAGAACGATCTCATAGTCGTTCGGATCGAGATCTTGATGGAAGAGCGCATCGAGGACGCGACCGAGCAAAGCACGACGATTGTACGTGCACAACTGCACCGTGATGAGTGGACGCCGCTGCTCGGACGTCACGCGACCTCCGATGGCGATGGTGTTACAGACGGTGTTGCAATTGCTCGCGCCGCTGCGACGACGCGCCCCGGTGAAAGCGCCGCGTAACAGGCGAACGTGCGGCACGTTTCCTTTCGACAGGAACGCGGGCACGGATAGTCAGGTTCGATGACCGCGACGCGCGTGCCCATGGGTCGCCAGCGCTGAGGCAGATCCGTGCGCAACGCAAAAATCCCAACCGTTGGCGCGCCTGCGGCCGCGGCGATATGCATGGGGCCAGAATCGAGTGCGACGACCACCAGCGCTCGCTGGGCGAGCGCAGCAAATCCGCGCAGCGTGGTCTTGCCCGCAAGGTTGTACGCCGTCTGGGTCATCTGACTTGCGGTATGGGCGACGAGTAACTCTTCGTTGCGGCCCCCAGTGAGCAGAACCGGTGCGGAAAATGCCGCGCCAAGTGCGCCGCCGATGACCGCAAAGTGATCGCTCGGCCAATGCCGCGCGTGCGGCGTGATTCCACGCGCAGTATGGAATATAAGAAATGGCGCTGCGCCC
Source organism: Candidatus Eremiobacteraceae bacterium (assembly GCA_035940275.1). Lineage (GTDB taxonomy): Bacteria > Vulcanimicrobiota > Vulcanimicrobiia > Eremiobacterales > Eremiobacteraceae > JAFANK01. Next base: position 3,076 of record DASZFB010000154.1, read on the forward strand.
ACCGTCTGCTCGAGCAGCTGATTCGCTTCCGCTTCGTCCGCAGGCGTTATCTTGATGTCGATCCGATAATCGTCCGGCTGCGGCTGCGCGCCTAACGCGCGTGCGTAATCCATTTGGACGTCGGTCCAGTGGCTCGTCGTGTCGCCGGTCTCCGTGCGTACGGGCACACGACGTGTATAGCGAAACGAATACAGGCGGCGCGCTTGACCAAGACGCGTCGGGATGCCGGCTGCCTGCACAACTTTTGCGATGCGCGGTGTCGACCAAAAGACAACCGCGTGTGTATATTTTCGCGCGCGCAATCCCTCGATCAGACTCTTCTCCGACATCACGCCGTCGTCGGTGAGAATCTCTCCGACCGAAGGCTGACCTTCGATAAGTGGAGCCGCATAGCTCGTCGTGAGCACGTCGATGGACGTGCCGAACTGACGACTCAGAGCCTTGATGGCCGGTACGGCTGCCAGCAGGTCCCCGGCGCCGCCACCGGTGCATGCTGCTAATATCTTTGTCACGCTATTTTGTTGTCACCGTGCGAACGGCTTCGCCGATTTGGCGGCCGAGATTTTCTTCTAAACCCGAAAGCCATACTGACTTCACGAGGCAGCGGGATAGGCCCGCCCAGGGATGCCACTGTTGCGACAGCCGTTCGAAATCCGCTTCGTCGAATAGGTCAACGACGCCCGCGCCCAACATGCCCGCGACGTGCGCGGCGCCGGTGTCCGGAGTAACAAGCGCTGCGGCGCAGTCGAGTGCGCCAAGCCATCGCGGCAAGGTGAGTGATGCAAGCACTTCCACATGTCGCGCGACGCTTGCCGGCATGTGTCCGAGCACCGAGCACGCCAGCGCCTCATCCTGCGCCGATGCGAGAAGCACTGCCGTATTTCGGCCCGAGGCTTCAAGCGCCACACTCGCGAGTTGGGCAATCGTTGTCGGCCCCCAACCACCCGTGAGCAGTTTCGGCGTGATCTGAAAGGCAAGCGCCCCCTCTGCAGGCCGCGTAAGATCTGACCGCTCGACGCGCAGCCAGTTCCGCAAATCTTGCGGTTCCACTGGAGCGGGGGCGCGAGCGCCCAACACCTCGGCGAGCCGATACAGCGTCGTCACCTCATGCTCGGGCGACGGCGTCCACGCGGCCGGCCGATAAACAGGCGCTGTGACTTGCATTCGCTGCCACAATGACTTAAACGGCTTTTGGAGGCCGTGCCAGAATCCGGCTCGCCGCGCCGCGCCAGAAAGCCGGCCAAGCTGATAGCCGGCAACCTCTTCGGTCGCGATGAGCGCGCGCGTGTAGCCTTGCTCTCTCAGTGCGCTACGCAACGTCGTCACCGGCTCCTCATCGTCGTAGACATGAATGTGTGCGATGCGATCCGAAAAAAGTGACGCATTCGCGTTTGAGCAGACAGCGCCAAACGATGCGTCGGGAAATGCCCGGCGCATTCCCTCGAGGGCAGGAACGCATAGCGCCGCATCGCCGACGCCATCGAGCCGGACAAGGAGTATCGCTTCGCGCTCTAACATTCCGTACGTCGCAAAGCAGTCCTAAGCGCGTCGAGATACGCTGCGTCCACAAGCGCCTCGGATGCGACTGCTTCCAGGACGGAACCCGGTCGCGCCGCGCGCACGAGACGTTCGTAGAGCGCTCGCAAAGGTCTAGCGTTGACGATTGCTCCGCGCGCGAAGTTTACGCCGTAAGCACCGGTCGCAAGACGAACCGGCCACGACGGCGCTTTGCGAACGAAGCGAGCCGCCATCGTACCTTTTTCAACTGCCAGCTGGCG
>DASZFB010000155.1:0-5805 GCA_035940275.1 Candidatus Eremiobacteraceae bacterium
GCAACCCATGCGGGAAAATATTTGCAACGAGACTGGGGAACGCCCGATCCTGATCCTTCAACCCGGGCACAAGCACGGAAGCAGCCATGCCGATGCCGGCGACCGCAAAACCGAACACTAAGTAGTTGAGGCCCGCAAACATGTATGCAAAGCGAGCGACGTGATGGTCCTTCGATGCAAAGACGCGTTGCATGTATGCTTGATCTGTCCCCCATGAATAAATGCACAGCGCAAACCAGGCGAGCGGGACTTGCCATGCATTAAACGGCGCGCTGGGTGTGCCAAGTTGAGCCCAGCTGAAATGGCTTGCCGGTAGCGCGGTGTGGAGGCCGGCCGTGCCGCCGACTTTCCACAGCGCGAGGGCCGCGCCGGCCAGCACTGCCGCCATGAGCACGAAGTACTGCAAAATATCGGTCCAGACAACGGCCCAGAGGCCGCCCATTGCCGTGTACGCCACGAAGACGAAGGTCACGAGCACCGCCGCGATCACGAACGGGATATTGAAAAGCGCGTTGAGCGCGAGCGCAGAGATCAGTATCTGCACGGCGAGGAAGACAATGCCCTCGATGATCTGCAAACCTGCGATGAGACGCCGCGTGCGAACGCCATAGCGCTCGCCTATGTACTGAGGAATGGTATTGAGCCCAAGCTTGCGCAGCGCGACGGTCATCGTGAGTCCGATGATGATCCACGCCGGAACGGCCGTGAGGTTCCAGTACGAACCCGAGATGCCGATGGCGTACGCTAAACCCGCGCCGCCGATAAGGCCTGAGCCGGAGAAGATCGTGGCTGCCATGCTGACACCGGCTTGAAATCTCCCCAGCGAGCGGCCGCACAGGTGGAAGTCGGTCGTGTCCGCGATCTTGCCGGCGGTGAGGCGGCCGATAACCACCATCGCGGCCATATATAAGATGAAGACACCCAAGTCCCAGGGGCTTAAATGAATGCCGCTCACGACTAGACCATGTACGTCTTCGCTGGATGAGCCTCACGCAGAATCGGACGGCTCAACGAGAATCCTGAAATATCAGCATCGGTCTTGCCGTCGGCGACCAGTTCGCTGAGCGTCTTGCCGATCACGGACGAGAATTTGAACGCATGGCCTGCGCCAATCGCCATCACTGCATTCGGATGTCCGGCGAGCGAGTCAACGACGAAGTCACGATCGGGCGTGAGCGTGTACAAACACGTCTTTGTATAAATTACCGGCCCGAGCGCGGAGGGGATATACTTCCCCACGAAGCCTGTCACGCGCGCAAAGTTTTCCTCGTCCGGCTCGAAGCTGCGCGTGTCGGGATCGACGGGCTTGCCGCCGGCGTCTTGTGCGGCCTTTGGCCCGGCTTCGCCAAAAACGGGCATACCGTAAAAACTCGGGTCATCCATCCAAATCCACACGGGAAAGCGACCCGGCTTGAACGCTTCGATGTCGGGCGACGCAAAATACGTCACCTGCTCTTTTGTGACCTCGAGGGGTAGCCGAATCCCGAAGTAGGACAGCGCTTCGTTTGACCAAGGTCCGGCCGCGATGACGAGCTTACGACAGAGGTACGGCGTTTCGCCGCCCAGCACTTCAAACTCGCCTTTCAGCGGTTTGATGTACGTGATGCCGGCTCGCTCGCGCAAGGTCGCTCCATGCTCGCGCGCCATTCGTTGGTGGGCGGCGTTCGCACGCGCCGCCATTGCGATGCCACTGTCCGCCTGAAAGATGCCGTGAATGTCATCACCGACGCGAAACTGAGGCCAACGACGCATGATCTCGCCGGCATCAAGATGCTCGAACGGCACGCCACAGGCGGTCATGCTATCCATGTACGTCTCGAGAGGAATGGCGCTCTTGCGTGGTCCGAAATCTAAACCGCCGGTGCGCAGCACGAGCTGCTCTCCCGCATCCGCTTCAACTTGCGCCCACGCGCTGTACGCTCGTTTGGCAAACTCGATATAATCCGGGCGGTGATAGGACAGGCGGATGATGCGTGAGTGGTCCTGCGATTCACCGCGCGCGTGTCCGAGTTCAAATTGTTCCAAGCCGAGCACGTCGGCGCCGAATCGGCGCGACAACCAGTAGGCAGCGGCGCTGCCGATGCCGCCCAAACCGACGACAATATACTCGTAGTCTGTGCGCACGCGCTACGAGCCGCCGAGATGCTCGCGGATGTAGTTGCGAATGTCGAGGCTCATGCTCTCCATCGGCGCGTAGTAGCCAAACTTAAAAACCTTCGACGCCATGCCTCGTTGCACGCCTTCGCAAATTCTCCAATCTTGACGGTTGACCAGATCCCAAAAATCGATCGCGTCTGACGGATCGAATTCGACGTTGGCCATCTCCGTCGGGTGGAAAAGAAAATCGCAAGCGATGGTCGTGTGCGTGGGCGTTCGAGGCCACAAGGTGAAGGCCGCCACGTGCTCGGCTGCGAGACTCAGCATGAAGTTGGGATAGATCAGCTCACCTTTGTGACGAATTCTCTCATCCTCGTCGAGACCGGGGAACGGTGCGCGACGAGTCGTACCGCTGAAGGTGAACGTGAACGCTCCCTCTTTGTGCGGAATGCCTCGATCCCAATCGAGTTCACTGCCTCCTTGCTTCTTGAACGCCGGAACGATGTCACACAATTCAGGGTGGACGCCGGCGCAGTGATAGCACTCGTTATAGTTTTCAAGGATGACTTTCCAGTTTGCGTTGACCTCGTACACAATGCTCCGAGCAGTTCGCAGATCGGCGAGCGGGTAGCGCGCAACGCGCTGCGCGATGGGCCCGAGCTGAGTCAACAAATCGTATCCTCGCGCGTTTGCCTTGTCTTTGGAGAGATTGAGGAAAAAGAATCCACCCCAGGTCTGGATGCCGGCGGGATGCAGCGAAAACTCTTCCTTATAGAAGGTGTCCTGTTCGTTGAGATATGGCGCCGTGCGCAGGTCGCCTTCGAGCGTGTACGTCCATGCATGATACGGACAGCGGATGGCGCCAGGAAAGGTTCCGAGCGGCCCACTCCTTGAGTCGGCGCTGGGCTCGGCCTTATCGTGAAGCACAAGCTGACAGCCGCGATGACGGCAGGTGTTGAAATGCGCCCGCAGCTCGCCGTCCTTCGTCCGGACAACCAGAATGCGTTCGCCCGCGACCTCAAGCAGCAGGTAGTCGCCGGCCTTCGGAATCTGTTCTTCGCGGCCCGCGCAGAACCACTCGCTGTAGAAGATGTGCTCCTTCTCGCGAGTGTAGATGTCTTCAGAGAAGTAGAAGTCGCGAGGGAGCGTAGCTTCCAACTGCGACTTCGCACCGTTGCGAAGGTCCACGGTAGTTTGCGCCTTCCTCACGGGCTCTTCGCGGCCCTGTAGTGATACGAATTCGCGCGCAGCGAGCGCGCTATCGAAACCATATGAGGAATGCGAATCCGATCAGGGCCACCAATATTCCGCTAACCACCTCACCGTAGCGCTCGAGTGGCGCGTAACGGAATTGCTCGAGCCCTGCAACCGAAAGCACGCACGTCACCACGTACGTGCCGATAGTCGTCACGCTGAAGGCGAGCGACAGCGCCAGAAAGCCGACGATGCCGAATGGTGCGGCGGCCAAAAAAGTTGGCACTACTTCGATACTCGGTGAGGAGCCAAGGATCAGCATAAGCGCTGTGCGAGCCGGCAACACACTCGGCGACGGCAGCGGGTCGACGGTAACTGCAAGTTCGCGAAGAGCGCTGACGGTGCTCCAAATCCCAAACCCGACGAGCGCGATCCCCGCTGCCACGTTGATCTCGTGTCCGATCCGCTCGGCGGCGATAGCACCGGCAAAGAACGCGAAGAGGCCGATGACAATTGTTGAGAGCGCGTGCCCGGTGCCGGCGCCTGCCGCCACGCGCGCAGTTTCTCGCCGCGACCAACCGCGCTGGCGTGCGATCACGGCGATTGGTGCCCAATGATCAGGAACGATAGTATGGAGAACGCCAACGGCGGCTGCTGTGGCGACGAGCAGCGGCAGGGTGGAATGAGTCAAACCGTGCTTACCCTACGTGGTCGCAGCGAGCGACTTCATGCGGAAACCAACACTCACCATCATGATCCCGTAGAGGATGGCGTAGAAGCCGAAGAGCCATGTAAGCGTGAGCACGCCGGCGATAGGTCGATAGATCAAAAGCACGCCAAAGAGAATCGATAGCACAGCGGCGAGAATCAAGAGCCACTCGTTTTCAATGACTCTGCGCATCTCGATGGCGATGACAAACTGTATCACTCCTGCGATAATCGCCCACCACGCGACCCACGCGACGATAACGACGGCGGCGACGCCGGGGTACATGACCGCCCCGACTCCGACGCCAAGCCCGAGCAACCCTAAGAGGACCAACAACAGCCGCTGGCTCCCGGAAAGTCCCATCGAAAAGACGCCGATAAACGCAAAAACGCCTTCGACGAAGGCGAAGGCGGCGAGCAGGATCACGAAGGCAAGAGCAGTTGCAAGTGGCCAGATAAATGCGACGATGCCGAACAGGATCGCGATCGCGCCACGCAAAGCGAGCGTCCACCAGTTCTGCCGTAGTATCTGAATCACGGCTTGAGTCTCCCGTTAGGCACGCCGGCGGCCGGCGAGAATGCTCACAAAATACAACAACTGAAGCAGCGATTGCGCAAGGGCGGCGACGTATGTGAACGCCGCGGCGTTGAGGACCTTACGTGCCCCTGTCAGCTCTTCCCCTACGAGAACGCCATTGGACGCTAGCAGCTTCATCGCTCGATTGCTGGCATCGAGCTCGACGGGCAGGGTGATGAGGGCAAAGACGGCCGTCGCTGCAAAGGCAATGATACCCGCGAGTGCCAGGTTGTAGCTTTGCATAAAGATGCCAATAAAGAAGAGAATCGGCCCAACCCATGAGCCGAGCGATACGGCAGGGACAATTGCGCCTCGCAGTTTGAGCGGCACGTAATTTTGCGCGTCTTGCATCGCGTGGCCGAATTCGTGAGCGACGACGGCCACGGATGCGACGGAATTTTGCACGGAGCTCTGCGAGAGATTAAGCGTCTTGTTCGCAGGGTTGTAGAAATCGGTGAGCATGCCGGGGATGTTATTCACACCAAATCGCAGTCCGGTGCGTTGCATCAAGAACTCAGCAACGGAGGCGCCGGTAACCCCGGTTGAGGTCGGGACCCGCGCGTAGCGCGCGAACGTGCCCCGCACCACGGCCTGCGCCCATAACGCGAGCAGCAGTCCGGGCAGCGCGTACATCATGTAGGTGGGATCCAGGTAAAACATAGCTCGCAACCATTCGTCCTTCGCGAGAGCAAAACCTTAACAAAATGTTAAGCACGGTGGCAAGGCAGGAGAATCGAACGAGGCTAATAGGTGCTGAAATCGCTTAACATCTCGATGTCAACGTAACATCTCGCTGTCAAAAGGAGACGCAATGCCGATTGTTCCCATGACACCTCCGCAACCGGTGGCAATTTCCAGCGGATTCGATTATGTCACTGTTGACGCGCAGCGCGGACGCGTGTATGCGGCTCACACCGCCAGCCAAACGCTTCTGATCGTGAATGCTGAAACCGGCAAAGAGTTAGGCCAAGTGGACGCAGGCTCGACCCATGGTGTCGCCGTCAATCCGACAACCGGTCATGTTTATACGGGGACCACCGAAGGTCTAGTGGTTGAGGTAGATCCGGTTGCTCAAAAAGTTGTCGCAACAACTGACGTCAAAGGCAAGATCGACGCGATCGCTTTTGATCCTGTCTTGCATCGCATCTATGCCGATGAAGACGACGGGACGCGTATGTTTGTCATTGATTCTGAGACGATGAAGTCCGTCGGAACGGTGGCCCTCCCCG
>DASZFB010000156.1:0-4491 GCA_035940275.1 Candidatus Eremiobacteraceae bacterium
GTGCGCGCCCTGGGCACGACCGCGCTCATCGTCGTCATCGCCTTGCCCATCACATTTGTCGCCGGCCTCTTTGCGGCGGGCAGCGAGAACGACCCAAACATCGGCGGCTTCGGAGCACGTGCGCTGCGTGAATCGGTCGAGTGGTCTTCCGGCATACCGCCCGTTGTCATCGGTGCAGCGGTGTTCTTCTGCGCTATCGCACTGCACAATCAGAACGCGGTCACCATGGCGGTGCTCGCACTTGTGTTGCTCAATCTGCCAAATGCGACAGCACGGCTGGCTCTCGCCTTTGGATCGGTGCCGCTGCGGGCGCGGGAGGCTGCGGCGGCGCTTGGCGCACCACCAGCAGCGGTGTTCTTGCGGCTGATCTTGCCGAATGCTTCGTGGGCCGTTGCGGCAGCTCTGTTCGCGCTCGCAGCGCAAATGGTAGGGGAAACCACGGCAATCGTGATCGCCACCAGCACAAGCGACGGCCCTCAACCGCTGGCGGTGCAGATCTGGCACTTCGCGTCGAATAGCAGCCTCGTGGCAAATGAGGCTGCGGCGTGCATCGTGCTCGTGCTCGTTGTGGCGGTTTTTCTTGCCCTGTCGAGAGCGTGCTTGCGCCGGGGTGTCGAATCCATCACGGTATGAGCGAAGGGCGATCACCAACGGTCGAGACCAAGCTCGAGACGACCGCGCTGCACGTCTGGTTCACAGAGCGGCACGTCTTGCGTGGCGCTAGCATCTCGATCCTCGCGGGGAAGACCGTCGCCTTCATCGGCGCCACCGGCAGCGGCAAGACGACGCTCTTGCGCTCGTTTAACAGACTCCACGACCTCGACACGAAAGCGCGCATGCATGGCAGCGTGAAGCTCGACGGCGCTGAGATCCTCGGGCGAGGCGTAGACGTGCTTGCGCTGCGCCGGCGGGTCGGTATGATTTTCACAAAGCCCACGATCCTGGCAACGACGGTTTTCGACAACGTTGCGTTCGGGTTGCGAGCGAAGGGCTTGACCGACCGAATCGTGATCGAAGAACGCTGCGAACGTGGCCTTCGCCGCGCAATGCTGTGGGATGTTGTCGGCCCAGCGCTCGATCGGCCTGCGGCGGAGCTCGCGGCCGATCAACTGCAGCGATTGTGTCTGGCACGTGTTCTGGCACTCGATCCAGAGGTTTTGCTTTTCGACGATCCGACCGCCTCACTCGATCCGGTTGCAGGCTTAGCGCTTGAAGAGGTGATCCTGCCGCTGCGCCGTGACCACACCGTGCTCATCGCAACGAACAATCTTGAGCAGGCCGCACGGCTTTCCGACACGACCTGCTACCTCGCCAACGGTGAAGTTGTGGAAAGCGGCGAAACGCCACTCATTTTTAGCCGCCCCGCCGACACGCGAACCGAAGATTTTCTTGCCGGCCGGCCGTCAGGATAAGACGCATGAGGAGATCGTAATGAAACTCGACGTGACGACGGCGTCCCCGGGACCGTTGCGAGCGGATGGCATGCATTATTATGACAGCGCGCTGGACGTTATCGGTTGGACCCCGCTCATACGCCTCAACCGCGTGATGGATGGCGCGCAGTGCAAGGTGCTCGCCAAGGTCGAGTACTTCAATCCGGGCGGCTCGGTAAAGGATCGCCCCGTGCTGACGATGATCGCCGACGCTGAGGAACGCGGACTTCTCAGACCGGGCGGCACGATCGTCGAAGCGACCTCCGGAAATACGGGGACGGGCCTTGCCATGGTGGCCGCGATCAAAAGATATCGTTGCATCCTCGTCATGCCGGACAAAGTCAGCGACGAAAAGGTTCGCTTGTTGCGTGCCTATGGCGCGGAGGTCGTCATCACGCCTACCAAAGCGCCGGCCAGTAGCCCTGAGTCGTATTACGGCGTCGCAGCTCGACTCGCAAGCGAGATACCGGGCGCGTTCCAGCCGAATCAATTTGCCAACCCGCTCAACCCGGCGGCACACGAGCGCGCCACGGGGCCGGAAATCTGGCAGCAGACGGCGGGGAAGATTACGCACTTCGTCAGCGGCATCGGTACGGGTGGCACGATCTCCGGCGTGTCGCACTATTTGAAGAAACAGAACAGCGATATTTGGGTGGTCGGCGCAGATCCCGAGGGATCTATTTACTCTGGTGACACGGCAAAATCGTACAAGGTGGAAGGGATCGGCGAGGACTTCTTGCCTGCGACGGTCGACCTGAAGGCGATCGATCGCATCGAGCGGGTCTCGGATAAAGAGTCGTTTCTCATGACGCGGCGGGCGTGCCGCGAGGAAGGTTTGCTAGTCGGCGGGTCGTCCGGAACCGCGCTCGTTGCCGCGAACCGGGTGGCGCAAGAACTGCCGGCGAGCGCGATCATGGTTGTGCTGCTGCCGGACAACGGCCGCGGCTATCTCACAAAGATCTTTAACGACGAGTGGATGCGCGCCAACGGGTTCTTGGGCGAGGAAGGTCTTGCCGCAACCGTGGGTGATGTGTTGCGCTCGAAAGGCGAGTTGCCCAAACTCATCACCTTGTCGCCCAGCGACACGGTGCGGCGCGGCGTCGAGCTCATGCGCGAATTTCAAATCTCCCAGATTCCGGTCATGGAAAACGGCGAGATGGTCGGCAGCATCAACGAGGTCGCAGTCATGCAGCTCATCTTCGATCATGCCGACATCGTGCACGGCGAGGTCCAAGACGTCATGGGCCGTCCCTTCCCCTTGCTGGATGAGAAAGAAGAGGTCGCGCGCGCCTATAAAGAGCTGTCGCTTGGGCACGCCGCGATAGTCGTCGGCCACGAGGGCAAAGCGATCGGCGTGCTCACGAAGATGGACATCATCAACTACCTCTCGGCAACATAGGACAACGATGGAGTTCGCAACTAAGGCCATCCACGTTGGGCAAGAGCCCGACAAAACGACCGGCGCGACGATTGTGCCAATCTACGAAACATCGACGTACACCCAACCCGCCCCGGGGCAGCACTTGGGGTACGATTACTCGCGCACCATCAATCCAACGCGCGTGGCCTTGGAGCGGTGTCTCGCCTCGCTAGAAAACGCGAAGCATGGCTTGGCGTTTGCAAGCGGGATGGCAGCCACTTCGGCAACGATGAACCTGCTGTCAGCCGGTGACCACGTCGTCGTGACTGACGACCTCTACGGTGGTACGTTTCGCCTCTTCGACAAAGTGCTTGCGCGCTACGGACTCACATTCTCATACGTTGACGCGACTGACATCCACAATATTGAATCCGCGATGCGCAAGACTACCCGCATGGTCTGGCTCGAAACGCCGACGAATCCCCTCATGAAGATCGTCGATATTGCCGCGGTCGCTTCGCTGTGCAAAGCTTGGGAGACGGTGCTGGCGGTCGACAACACTTTTGCCACTCCCTATCTTCAAAATCCGCTCGACCTCGGCGCAGACATCGTCGTCCATTCGACGACCAAGTATATTGGCGGGCACTCGGATGCAATTGGCGGCTTCGTGGCGATCAATCGCGACGATTTGTTCCAAACGATCAAGTTCCATCAAAACTCGGTCGGTGGCGTTCCTGGGCCGTTCGACTGCTTCCTCACGCTGCGCGGCGCAAAAACGCTCGCGCTGCGGATGCGCGAGCACGAGCGCAATGCCCGCGCGGTTTCGGCGTATCTAGCAGGCCGCAAAGATATCGAGAAGCTTTACTATCCGGGACTTCCGACACACCCCGGCCACGAGATTGCCAAACGCCAGATGCGCGGATTCGGCGGCATGATCTCGTTCATCCCGGCGGGTGGAGCGACGCGCGCCAAAGCGATCGCGAAGGCCACAAAGATTTTTTCGTTGGCGGAAAGTCTCGGCGGCGTCGAGTCGCTCATTTGCCATCCGGTCTCAATGACGCATGGCGCAATCCCTGCGGATATGCGCGAGGCGATTGGCGTGGACGACGCGCTGCTGCGCTTGTCGGTCGGCATCGAGGCGGAAGCGGACATCATCGCCGACTTGGACCAAGCATTAAAGAACTGACTCTTTGCAGCAACGGACCTTTAGGTCCGTTTAGCCTCAGTCTGTTCGCTCCCCAAACGTGCGCTTACCTCGCCCGCTTCGTGCGTGACTGCCTGCGCAATAAAGTCCAAGCGTTGCTGATCGATGTGGCGCGAGAACCCGGCCACCCACAACACAGCCACCAACTGGCGTTGTGAGCCGGTGATCGCTGCTGCGGCCGCACGTACACCGTCCACGTATTCGTCCACGTCGACGGCGGCCCCGCGCTCGATCGTCTCCGCAACCGCAGCCTCATAGGCATCCGGTCGCACGATGCTTGCCTGCGTAAACGCCGGAAGCTCAGTTTCGCTGAGAAAGTCGTGCCGCCGCTTCGGTTCCCACGAGGCAAGGATCACCTTGCCGACTGCGCCCGCAAGGAGCGGAATCGACGATCCGACGGGAGCTGAAATGGAAAGTGTTGGTCGGCCATGCACGATGTCGAGAATAGTTACCTGACCGTCGGCCGGAACCCCAAGAAAGCTCGTCTGTTCGGT
>DASZFB010000157.1:0-5289 GCA_035940275.1 Candidatus Eremiobacteraceae bacterium
ATGTCGAGGCGTTGCTCGATCCAAATGCGTTTTGCGACCTCACCAGCCGGATTTTGGGCATTGGCAATCCGCATGCCAAGGATGGCCTTCGCAGGTTCGCGCACGTCGTCTGCGTTGTTGGCAAACTTGATACCGCCCGCCTTACCGCGTCCGCCGATGAGTACTTGCGCCTTGACGACTGACGGCAGCGGATTGTCGCGCATGATCTGCACGGCTTCCTCGACGGATGTGGCGACGCGTCCACTCGGCACCGGAATGCCGGCCTTCGCGAAAAGCTCTTTGCCTTGATATTCTAATAAGCGCATCGAAATCTCCGCGAGATAAACGGATCTAAAGATCCGTTGCTGCACATGTTCATCGGGTCAGTCGCGTCGCGGCGTGCGCTCGCGCGCTGCTCGGGCACCGTTTCTGCCGGAGTCTTTGGCAGAATGACGTGGTGGCCGGTCGCCGGCGGTGCGCTCGTCGAGTCTACCGAGAATCTCGCGCGCGATGACGATGCGCTGAACTTCTGACGTGCCTTCGTAAATTTCCGTGATCTTCGCATCGCGATAATATCTCTCCGCAGGGAATTCAGTTGTGTAGCCATAGCCACCGAGGATTTGCACGCATTCGGCTGCGTGCTTGCGCGCGGCGGTTGACGCAAAGAGTTTGGCTTTTGACGAAGCATCGATCACGGGCTTGCCGCGGTCGCGCAGCCATGCGGCGCGATAGAGTAAAAGACGCGCAGCATCGAGATCAACCGCCATGTCGGCGATCTTGAATGACACCCCTTGGAACGCACCAATCGGGCGCCCGAACTGATATCGGTCGCGAGCGTAGCGCTGCGACGTCTCAAGGCAGGCCGCAAGAATCCCGACGGCTTGCGCGGCGATGCCTAGACGCCCACTCCCCAAATTCGACAATGCGATGCGGTATCCGGAACCTTCATCCGCAAGGAGGCACGCCTCCGGCACTCGCGCGTTTTCCAACACTAAGTCGACGGTGTTTGACGAGTGGATGCCGAGCTTGTGCGTGATGCGACCGATGCTCAAACCTGGGGCGTCACGATCGATGAGAAAAGCTGAGATCCCCTTGGGTCCGTCCTCGCCCGTGCGAGCGAACACGATAAACGCTTTTGCATAGCCGCCGTTTGTAACCCATTGTTTGGTTCCGTTGAGAACGTATTCGTCGCCGCGGCGTTCAGCGCGCACACGCAAGCTCGACGCATCGGAACCTGACTCGGCTTCGGTCAGCGCGAACGCGCCGAGCCATCGTCCGGCGCACATCTCAGGCAGGTAGGCGCGCTTGAGTTCATCGCGCGCGAAGGCCTCGATAATGCGCGATGCAAGACCTTGCACGGCAACCGTCACGCCGACACCTGCATCTGCTTTGCTCAGCTCTTCAATTGCCAGGACGGTGCTGATTGTGTCCAGCGCCGCGCCGCCATATGTTTCGGAAACGAACATGCCCATGATACCGAGCTCGCCGAGCTTGGTGAAAACGGGAAGCGGGAACGTATTCGCTTGGTCCCAATCGGCCGCGTGCGGCGCGATCTCTTTATGCGCAAACACCTCGACCATGTGGCGAACAGCTTTTTGATCGTTGGTTAGTTCAAAGTTCATGCGTAATCGTAAAAACCGCGTCCGGCTTTTTTGCCTAGATATCCTGCGGCGACCATCTTCTTGAGCAGCGGACACGGGCGGTATCGAGGATCGCCGAAACCAGTATGGAGCACCTCCATAATGGCAAGGCACGTATCGAGACCGATGAAATCGGCGAGCTCGAGTGGACCCATCGGGTGATTCATACCGAGTTTCATCACGGTGTCGATAGCTTTTGCGCTTCCGACGCCCTCCATATATGCGAACATCGCTTCATTGAGCATAGGCATGAGAACACGATTGCTAACGAATCCTGGAAAATCTTTGACCTCGACCGGCGTTTTGCCGAGCTCTTCAACGAAGCGCCGTGCGAATTCAAACGTTTCGTCGGACGTTGCCATGCCCCGAATTACTTCGACGAGCTTCATCACCGGTACCGGATTCATAAAGTGGATGCCAATGACTTTATCCGCACGGCGCGTCGCGGCGCCGAGCACCGTGATGGAGATCGAGGATGTATTGCTGGCGAGAATTGCCTCTGGCGGCAACGCCGAGTCGAGTTCGCTGAAGATGCGCTTCTTGAGCGTCTCATCTTCACTCGCGGCTTCGATCGCGAGGTCGGCATTGGAGCCCTTGATGTGCGTGAGTTGCTGCGCGATGCGAGCTTCGATGTCTGCAGCCTCAGACGCGCTGAGACGGCCCTTTTCGACAGCGCGTGCGAGGTTGGCGCGGATGGCCTCGTGGCCCCGATCGACTGTCTTTTGGTCAACATCGTTGATAAAAACGGTGTGCCCAGCCGCAGCGCAGACGTGGGCGATACCGCTCCCCATCTGACCTGCGCCGATGACGAGAACTCGCATAGTGGAGCGCTGGCTTCCGTTTTGCGGAGGAGCGGTCCCCTACAAAAAAAGAGGCCGCCGGATGGCGGCCTTGCCTGCGCTTTTGATGCGTCGATATTCCCTGATTGACGCCTCGCTCGCGGGGTTTAAACTGCGAGCCGATCATCCCGGCGGCGGCACTCGCCGGATCTCCGCAGAACCGGACCGCCTGTGCGTCGACACTTGAATAGCGCCCTTGAAGAATAGCACCCGCAAACGCGACCCATCAAGGCAACGAGTGTTCGGCCACCCTTATGGACTCGTCCCCAAATGTGGGATTTTTTGGGTTTTTGGCGAGAAGGCTTCGCCAGCGGTTCTAGTGTCCCACCCCGTGGTCTGGCGGCTAGGCCCAACCCCGCAGTTTCGCTATCACGGCTGCGGTCATCAGCGCAAAGAAAACGAGCGTGATGATTTCGGCCTTGAGGATGACGTCCGCACGCCAGACGCCCTGTCGTTGCGCCGCAGCTAGGGCACCGCGAAATGGTAGTATGCGGGGCACTCGAGCGAGATACTCGCGATATGGTGCTCCAAAAGTTTCGCTCAGATATGCTTCCTCGAGCGGGATGATCGTGGCATAGACTCCCACCACGAACACTGCGACGAGGGCAAACATGAGTGCCGACTGGAGCACTGTGACTCCGCCCGAGAACGCGATCCAAAAACCTAGCGCCGTGAACGCGTTGCCAATGTAGAGCGGGTTTCTCGTAGAGCTGTAGGGTCCGGCCGTAACGAGCGTGGAGGCCGTCACGACGTTTGCTCGTGTCGTCACGCCCGAATAACCGACCGCCCAAATGCGCAGTAACTCGCCGAGCGCAGCGACCGCGATGCCGATAGCCGCGCTGAGTGCTGTTGGACGCCCAAAAATAATGAGAACAAGTGCGATAGGCACGAGCAAGAGCCCACGATTTTTGAAGACAATCGTCCGCCAGCTCGTTGTTGCAGGTACGCTAGGCTGTTGCATGATTGTAGTAGTCCAGCAAATCGGCGAGCGTTGTTTCCAGCGGCGTTGTCGCCTTCCAACCGGTGTCCGCAGCGATTCGCGACGCGTCACCTCGCAGCACCGGATTCTCGACCGGGCGAAGCAACGCTGGATCTTCGCGGATGACGAGCGGCACACCGCTGATGCGCGCAAGCGTATCCGCGATCTCACGCATGCTGTAATCTCGCCCGCTGCATACATTATAGACCGCACCGACCGTGCCGCGTTGGGCAAGTAGCACATATGCATCGACGACGTCGCGAACGTCTGTGATGTCGCGCCGCGGGGTCAGGTCGCCAACACGAAGCACCTCTTTCTGACGTCCGTTCTTCATCGCTGCGATTTGTTTCGCAAACGAAGCCGCCGCAAATGCCGGGCTTTGACCGGGACCCGTGTGGTTGAACGAGCGAGTGACGATGGTGCGCGCCCAGCCCGTGCGCGCATACTGGAGTGCAACGATCTCAGCGGCCGCTTTGGAAGCGGCGTAAGGATTGCGCGGCTGCAAAGGTGCGGTCTCATCCAAAGGAAGCTGGTCGGGCGTCACCGTGCCGTACGCGTCTGACGATCCGACGACCACGACCGTAGCATCTGGTGCAGTATCTCGGACGGCTTCCAGGAGCCGGGCCGTTCCCAGCACGTTTGTTTCGAACGTTGCGCGTGGATCTTCATTACTCGCCGGCACGGATGATTGGGCTGCCAAATGAAAGACTGCCTCAGGACGAGCGGCGCGCAACAGATCGCGCATGCAGTTGATGTCGCTGAGCTCGCTCTGTCGCCACTCGACGCGTGCAGCGAGTTCAGAAGGAAGCGTCGTGAGCGCAGGCTTTGCCACGCGAATCATCCCCATCACGTAGATGCCGTCGCGCAGCAGTTTGCGAAGCAGCCATTGCCCGACGAAACCGTCGGCGCCCGTGATGAAGGCGCGCATCAACCCGACGTGCGGGAGTGGCGTGCGAGATCGGCATCCACCATGCGCTCGATCATTTGCTGGAACGTCACGGTTGGTTCCCAGCCGAGCTCCTTTTTGGCCTTGCTCGCGTCGCCCACCAAAATGTCAACTTCAGCCGGACGAATGAACTTCGGATCGAGCACGACGTGCTTGCGCCAGTCCAGACCGACGTGACCGAAAGCGGTCTCGACGAGTTCTTGCACGGAGCGAGTCTTGCCGGTCGCGATGACATAGTCTTTGGGTTCGTCTTGCTGGAGCATGAGCCACATGGCACGGACGTAATCGGGCGCATAGCCCCAATCACGCTTTGCGTCGAGATTGCCCATGCGCAGCTCGCGCGTCTTGCCAAGCTTGATGCGGGCAACTGCGTCAGTGACTTTGCGAGTCACGAACTCTAAACCACGGCGCTCGGATTCGTGGTTCATTAGTATCCCCGAACATGCGTAGAGCCCGTACGACTCGCGATAGTTGACCGTGATCCAGTGACCAAAGACCTTGGCGACCCCATATGGGCTGCGAGGATAAAACGGCGTCTTCTCCGTCTGCGGGGTCTCGTGAACTTTGCCAAACATTTCACTGCTGGAGGCCTGGTAGAAACGTGCGTCGGGTTTGACCGAACGGAGCGCTTCGAGCAACCGGACAACGCCCACCGCCGTGAACTCGGAGGTGAGCACGGGCTGCGACCACGACGTCGGCACAAAACTTTGTGCCGCAAGATTGTAGATTTCATCGGGCTGCGATTCACGAATCGCCGATGCCAGCGAATGTTCGTCGAGAAGATCGCCGGAGATCAATGTCACTTTGTCGATGATGTGGGATATCCGGTCGAACGAATTCGTGCTCGAGCGCCGCGTCATACCAAAGACAAGGTAACCGCGCTCGAGCAGAAACTCGGCCAAATAT
>DASZFB010000158.1:0-2011 GCA_035940275.1 Candidatus Eremiobacteraceae bacterium
AACCACGTCCCGAAGCTCGAGCAGAGCCGCGCAGGCTGCAGATACAACCGGATCCGCAGGCGGTTGCCGCAGCCGATCAAAACCTCGCGGAAATGGCGCATCGTCTCGAAGCGGCGCTACGCAAGCCGAAGATGGTAGCCGACGCACGCGGCGAAGGGCGCGCGCCGCCGCCCGTTGCACCGCCGGCGCCCACACCTGAGAACGGCGTCGATGCAGCGGCAGCAGAGGCCGCGTCAAAGCCGCTGCGCTAAACGTGGCGTAACGACGATCAGGTGCCATGAGCGGCGCTGCTAACCCGACGCAGGCGAGAGCGACGTCGCCACTCTTGGAACCTCGTCGTTGCTCGCGTCACTGCCGATAGCTCGGGCGCGATGTCCCAGCGCGGCTGCCATGGTCGGCGCGAAGCTTCTCGAGCAGGCGATCTGCGTCGTGCGCATCAAAACAGGCGGCACACGCTCGATGCGGATGCCCAGCTTGGCGTAGTAAGCAACGGCAGCCTGCAGGTAAGCGACAGGACTCTCTTTGCGCTGATCGGCCAGCACCTGCACGAACGCGACCCGCGAGGCATCGTCGATGCAAACATGGACGAACTCCCACCCGATGCTGCGGTGACGGTTGATGGTGCGGTCGGAGAAATCGAAATGAATGCCGATCCGAGACGCAAAACGCATAAAGGTGATTACGATCGCGCTAAGGAGGCGCGTAGGCACCAGGAAGAGGCACTTGACGACGCGCTCAAGAACACCTTTCCGGCATCCGACCCAGTTTCAATTGGGCAGCCGACCCCGCCCGCCGTCGACCACGACGGATAAAGGTCTGACTGAGGCCTTCCGATCTCAACGCAGCGAACAGTTACAGCAAGACGAACAGTTACAGCAAGAGGAGTGCAAATGTCCCGAACGGTCGCAGACCTCTTGGTCGGCGTACTCGAACGCGTCAAACCGGCTTTCCACCGAACTCGCCCGCAGCGCCCACGCCCGTACTGGCTCGGCGATACCTTTGAGGTCCTGGGCTCCGAGGTCTTGCAGCTCGAACAAATTGCCGATCAGTTTTCAGTGTGCTCTCGGCGCTCATTGTCGTCGTGGAGCGCACCGACGGCTCATCTCACCAACCTCACCGACGTTCCCACGCTTCGCATCTTACGCATTTTTGTGGGGTAGTTCGAGGGCGGTATCGTTAATCCGAAGCCATACGCTAGAGTGATGCTGTCCGTCGGCCTTGGCGCAAGAAGCCACCTAGCCTCGCAAGCGCATGAGGATGACGCCGAGCGGGCTGTGCGCGGGCACTCAAATCGCCTGCTCCGCTCCATCGGATATGCGGATTTCGATCGGGGGCACTAACGGTGCGCCGGTTGTGGCGGTTTGATTAAAATGACGCCTAATTTTCTCTAGAAACTAGCATTTGTTCTCGTCGACGTTGTTTCAATTACGAGGATCAGAAGTGATGTAAGCTCAACATCTCCTCTTTATGTAGATTAGAGGTCCCAAGGTGAGGGAAACGATGCCTCGTTTTTATTTTCATCTGATGTCCAAGAAAAGTCGTATCCCCGATGATAGGGGAAAGAACTTTGAAACCCTAAATGACGCCCATGAACACGGACGAAAGCTCATTGACAAGATATTGCTTCACGTTGGCTACGATGATGCTGATGAGTGGAAAGTTATTGTGTCGAGCGATGAGGATGATACTCAGTTAATAATTCCATTCGCTGTGTCTTATCTTTTAGACTCGACGCGACGAGCAAAGAGTGGCGATGTCGCCTCGCCGGAGTTTTGACCGGCCGGCGCGCACCGTCACAAAGGAACAAACCGAATGCGAAATAACATTCTCGGTCTTGCTGCTGCGATAGCCCTTTGCACCGCGACCATAAACACCGGCGCGACAGCGGCGAATGGCCGCGGCGGCCATTCGGTCAACGTTCATTTTCGCAGCTACTTCGGCCACGGTGTCTCCAGGCGAGGGAGCGAGCGCGGCGGTCTCCGACATCCGTCAATTTTGCGTGCGTCAGCCG
>DASZFB010000159.1:0-3383 GCA_035940275.1 Candidatus Eremiobacteraceae bacterium
CGTCGACTCTCCGCTCACGAGTGAGGATCTTCCACCGGAGGTTTCCGTGAGGACCGACGTGGACGAGAGCGCACTCGAACCTGTTGCAGTGGAGCTTGAGTCGACCGGCGGTGGGGCGACCGACCTTCAGGTCCGGTCCCACGAGTCTCAGTTCACGCATCCGGTGGAACCGGAGGAGTCGGAGCCGGCGGCGGACCGCGAGCTTTAGGTTAAACGAAAGCCCGCAAACCGGGTGAATGTAGCGGTCGACCTCGAGTCGACCGTGGCCTGGTCTTGACGGTGTAGCGTACCGTCTGGTAGAATACGTTGGTTACGGGTCTCCCTTGTGAGGGCCCGTCTTCCCCGGTGGGTAATCACGGCGCGACCGAGGTTGCGCCAACTACAATCCTCGCCACGGCGGACATCCACAGAGAGGCGGTTCAAATGCCGCCCCCGTTAGAGTGTCGACCTGCGTCCAATATAAGGAAGAGATTTGCCAACAATTAGTCAGCTGGTGCGAACCGGCCGCGAAAAGGTACGAAAGAAATCGAAGTCCCCGGCGTTCCTGTTCTCGTTGACGGGAGCGAAGCCGGGTCACCCCGACCTACCGCAACGCACGAAGTTCATCAGCACCGGCAACCCGCAGCGGCGCGGTGTGTGCACGCAAGTCAAAACCGTCACGCCGAAAAAGCCGAACTCAGCGCTACGCAAAGTTGCGCGCGTACGGCTCACCAACGGTATGGAAGTTACGGCGTACATCCCGGGCGTCGGCCACAATCTGCAAGAGCACTCGGTTGTACTCCTTCGCGGTGGTCGCGTGAAGGATCTCCCCGGCGTTCGCTATCACATCATTCGTGGCACACTCGATGCACAAGGCGTGCAAGCGCGCAAGCAAGGACGTTCCAAGTACGGCGCTAAGCGCCCGAAAGTGTAAGTCATGCCACGCAAAGGTGCAGTCCCCAAACGCCAAGTCCTTCCCGATCCACGCTTCAACTCTCGGGTTCTCGCGCGCTTCATTAATAAGATCATGCTGCGCGGCAAAAAGAGCACGGCTGAGCACATCGCGTACCGCGCGTTTGATATTCTCAAAGAGAAAACCGGAAAAGATCCGATGGACGTTTTCACGCAGGCGCTCAACAACGCGATGCCGCTTGTTGAAGTTCGCCCACGGCGCGTCGGTGGCGCAACGTACCAAGTGCCGATGGAAGTCCGTCCGGATCGCCGTCAAGCGATGGGCATGCGCTGGCTGATTTCATTCGCGCGCAGCCGACCGGGGCGCACGATGGAAGAGCGACTCGCGGGAGAGTTGTTGGATGCGGCCAACAACCAGGGCGCTTCGGTGAAGAAGCGCGAGGACACACACCGCATGGCTGAGGCGAACAAAGCGTTCGCACATTATCGATGGTAACCACTTCAAGCACGGAAAAACAGAGCGATAAACGCGGCGGCTCGTCGCGTCAGTTTTCGCTTGCCAACACGCGCAACATCGGCATCGCTGCTCACATCGACGCGGGCAAGACGACGACAACCGAACGCATTCTGTTTTACACCGGCCGGACGCACAAGATGGGCGAAGTGCACGAAGGCGCGGCTACCATGGATTGGATGGAGCAAGAGCAGGAACGCGGCATTACGATTACGTCCGCCGCGACGACGTGTGTATGGCGTGACACGCGTATTAATATTATTGATACGCCCGGCCACGTGGACTTTACGGTCGAGGTGGAGCGCTCCATGCGGGTGCTCGACGGCCTGGTTGCACTATTTGACGCGGTAGCGGCTGTGCAGCCGCAAAGCGAGACGGTGTGGCGCCAAGCCAACAAATACCACGTGCCGCGCATTGTCTTCATTAATAAGATGGACCGCACGGGTGCCGACTTTTACAACTCCGTGAATAAGATCCGCGAGCGCTTGGGCGCCCGCGCGATGCCGATCATGCTGCCGATCGGTTCGGAAGAAAACTTTAAGGGCTTTGTCGACCTGCTCACCATCAAGGCCACGATTTACACAGACGACCTCGGCAAGACGATGGAAGACACGTCCGTGCCGGACGACATGAAGGACCTCATCCGCAAGTATCGCGCCGAGCTGATTGAAGCGGTTGCTGAAACGGACGAGCATCTCACCGAAAAGTTTATCGACGGCAAAGATATCTCGGCCGAAGAGATCGCCAAAGCACTGCGCGCTGCGACGATCAGAGGCATCGTTATCCCCGTGCTGTGCGGCGCGGCGTTTAAGAACAAAGGCGTACAGCCCCTGCTCGATGCCGTCGTCGACTATCTGCCTTCGCCGGTCGATCTGGCTGACGTCGAGGGCGACGATCCCGATCACCCCGGACAGAAAATCAAACGCAAAGCGTCTGACGATGAGTTTTTCTCCGCACTCGCGTTCAAGATCATGACCGATCCGTTCGTCGGCAAGCTCACGTTCTTCCGAACGTACTCCGGCAAGCTGACTGCCGGATCGTACATCTACAATTCAACCAAGGGTCAACGCGAGCGCATCGGGCGTATCCTGCGCATGCACGCCAACCACCGCGAAGACGTCGACAGCGTCGAGGCGGGCGACATCGCGGCAGCCGTCGGTTTGAAGAACACGACGACCGGCGACACCCTGTGCGACGAAAAGCATCCCATCATTCTTGAGAACATCGTTTTCCCCGAGCCTGTCATCAGCCAGGCGATCGAGCCCAAGACCAAGGCCGACCAAGAAAAGCTTGGGCAGTCTTTGGTCAAGCTCGCGGAAGAAGACCCGACCTTCAAGATGTTCACCGACGAAGAAACCGGTCAGACCATCATCTCAGGCATGGGCGAGCTGCATCTCGAGATCATCGTGGACCGAATGCTCCGCGAGTTCAAAGTGCAGGCGAACGTGGGCAAACCGCAAGTCGCTTATAAAGAGGCGATCACGAAGACAGCTGAAGCAGAGGGCCGCTACATCCGGCAAACCGGTGGCAAAGGTCAGTACGGCGACGCGTGGATTCGCGTTGAGCCGCTGCCCCCAGCTTCGGGTGTTGAGTTTGAGAGCAAGATCGTCGGCGGGTCCATTCCAAAAGAATTTATCAAGCCGATCGAGGCCGGGGTGCGCGAAGCCGCACTGTCGGGCGTGCTCGCGGGCTATCCCGTTGTCGACTTCAAGGCCACGGTCTTTGACGGCTCTTATCACGACGTTGACTCGAGCGAAATGGCGTTTAAGATCGCCGGCTCTATGGCGTTCAAAGAAGCAAATCGCAAGGCTGGCCCAATTATCAAGGAACCGATCATGCTGGTCGAGGTCGTGACCCCGGATCAGTTCTTAGGGGATGTCATAGGCGACCTCAATGCGCGGCGCGGGCACGTGCTCGGCATGGAACCGGAACCCGGCGGCGCGCAAAAGATCAAGGCGAACGTGCCGCTATCAGAGAT
>DASZFB010000160.1:0-4549 GCA_035940275.1 Candidatus Eremiobacteraceae bacterium
GTTCGACCAGTCACTTGCAGAAGCGAACCGTTCGGAACTCGGGCTCACGGGCGGCCTTTTCTCGAACGATGAAAAAGAAATCACTCGTTTCTTCGATGAGATGGAAGCGGGCGTGCTCTACGTGAACCGCCGCACCGGTGCAACCACCGGAGCGTGGCCGGGCGTTAATTCTTTTAGCGGTTGGAAAGGCTCGGGCATCACGGGTAAGGGCGGCTGCGGTCCGTATTACGTTGCGCAATTCATGCGCGAGCAGTCCCGAACGCGTATGGTGTAAGAGCCGGCAACGGTCTTCCGAAAGAATGCGCGGAGCGGCCGAGGCACCTCGACCGCTCACCGTACTTTTATAAGGTGCTCGTTGCAAGGTCTCGCAACCCGCGGCGAGAAACCTAGAATTCCACTAGTCGCGTGCGCTCACGCCCAAGTAAGAGCGGACTTAAAGGTCCGCTGTGCAAAGGTCCGCTGCTTCACGCGGGTTGATGTGAGCGTGTCGTGACGCAAATCGGAGCAGTCATGGCCAAGAACTACCCGCACATCACAACCCCGCCGCCGGGTCCAAACGCACGGCGTATCATCGCACAAGACCAGCAGTACGCATCGCCGTCATATATCAAAGAGTACCCGCTTGTCGTCGCGCGCGGTGAAGGCGCGATGATTGAAGACGTGGACGGAAATCGCTATCTCGATTTTATGGCGGGCATTGCTGTTGCTTCAACGGGCCATAGCCACCCGAAAGTTGTTGCGGCCATCGAAGCGGCCGCAAGAAAGTTCCTCCACATCTGCTCGACGGACTTTTACTACGAAGGTTTCTCGACGGTGTGCGAGCGGCTCGCGAAACTTGCGCCAGGACCCGAGCCTAAGAAGGTTTTTCTGACGAACTCAGGCACCGAGGCGACCGAAGGCGCGATCAAGCTCGCGCGCGCGCACACCAAACGCCAGAACATCATTGCCTTTCGCGGTGCGTTCCACGGACGTACCATGGGTGCCATTTCCCTGGACGCAAGCAAAGTACGTTACCGCCACAACTTTGGACCGCTGCTCCCCGGCGTCTATCATCTTCCGTACGTCGACACATATCAATGCAGAGTCTGCCGCGAACCGGCCACCTGCACCGATGCGCTGGGCTGCGCGCTCAACGCCGCGGAGGCGCTGTTCCATGAACGCGTCATGCCGGATGAAGTCGCTGCGGTGTTCATCGAGCCGATCCTCGGTGAAGGCGGATACGTCGTTCCACCGCGCGCCTTTCTCCAGTACTGGCGGGACTTCTGCGATGAACACGGCGCGGTGCTCGTCTTCGACGAGGTGCAATCCGGTATCGGCCGCACGGGTCACATGTTTGCCTCCGAGATGTTCGACGTGGCACCCGACGTGACGCTGCTCGCAAAGGGTCTTGCCTCAGGTATGCCACTCGGCGCAATTGTCGCGCGTGAATCGGTCATGACCTGGGGTCGTGGCACGCATGGCAGCACGTTCGGCGGCAACCCTGTTTGCTGCGCGGCAGCGCTTGCGACGCTCGACCTGGTCGAGGGATCGCTGTGCAAGAACGCGAGAACCGTGGGTAACACGTTGTTGAACGGAATGCGCGAACTGCAGCGCAAGCACGACATCATCGGCGAGGTACGCGGCGCGGGCCTGATGATTGGCATAAAGTTTGTCAAGGATCGAGCCACCAAGGAACCTTATCATGGTCTCGTTCCCGAACTTGAGAAGGCTGCATTCGCCAAAGGCCTGCTGCTGTTGGGTTGCGGCCGCAGCACGATACGTCTTGCGCCCCCGCTTATTATCGACGAAGAAGACGCAGCCATAGCGCTCCGTATTCTCGACGAAGTGATTTCGCAAGTACGCGTGCCGGCGTGAACAGGGCGCATCGCTAGATCGTCGCCTGAGACGATGGCCGACGCAAACAATAAACTCATGTCTATGCGCGACGCAATCGCGCGCCTCGTTGCAGATGGCGATGTCGTCGTCATCGAGGGTTTCACGCATCTCATTTGCTTTGCAGCAGCGCACGAGATCATCCGGCAGCGCCGGCGCAATCTCACACTCTGCCGCCTGACGCCCGACCTCGTGTACGATCAGCTCATCGCAGCCGGCTGCGCCAAGAAGCTCGTCTTCTCGTGGGCCGGCAATCCCGGCGTTGGTTCCTTGCACGCGTTGCGGCGCGCGGTCGAACAACGCCAAACCCAGCCGCTCGAGCTCGAAGAGTACTCGCACTTTGGTCTGGTCGCGCGCGTCTCGGCCGGCGCCGCAAAATTGCCTTTCTGGCCGCTGCGTGACTACCAAGGCAGCGATCTGCCCGCAGTGAACCCAAACATCCGTAGCGTCACGTGTCCGTATACTCATGAAGTCATCGCTACCGTCCCGGCACTCAATCCGGATGTGACGATCGTTCACGCGCAACGCGCTGACACTTCCGGCAACACCCAGATCTGGGGATTGTATGGCGTGCAAAAAGAGGCCGCGTTTGCCGCGAGTCGAGTCATCGTCGTTGTCGAGGAAATCGTCGACGAGAAGATCGTGCGCGCCGATCCGAACCGCACGCTCATTCCCGGCATTATCGTCGATGCCGTTGTCTGTGAACCATGGGGTGCGCACCCGTCGTATGCCCAAGGTTATTACGATCGGGACAATGATTTTTACGTTGAGTGGGAGGACATTTCGCGCGACGAAGCCGCGCTTGCCAAATGGCTGGATGATTTTGTGTACGGCGTCGCGGATCGCGCCGGCTACATGAAAAAACTCGGAGAGGCGCGCCGCACGCGTCTCACCGCCAAGCCGCTCATGAGCCCGGGGGTGAATTACGGTTTCTAGCGCGGGCGCGTACACCAATACCGAGTTGATGGCGGTTCGCGCAGCGCACGAGCTGCACGACGGCGACGTCGTCTTTGTCGGCATCGGCCTCCCGAATCTCGCGTGCAATCTCGCGCGCGCGACGCACGCGCCCAACCTCGTGCTCATCTATGAATCCGGCGCAGTTGGTGCGGTGCCCGATCGCCTGCCCGTGTCCATCGGCGATCCGGCGCTTGTCACCGGTTCCCTCGCGGTCGCAACAATGGCCGACGTTTTTCAGTTCTATTTACAAGGGGGTCGCATCCAGGTCGGCTTCCTTGGCGGCGCCCAAATCGATCGCTATGGCAACATCAACTCCACCGTCATTGGTCCTTACGACAAGCCGAAGGTGCGATTGCCCGGTAGCGGCGGCGCGTGCGAGATCGCGATCCACGCAAAACGCGTCATCGTTGTCGCTCCTCTGACGCCGAGGACCTTTCCGGCAGCTGTCGATTTCATTACGTCACCCGGTCTCAACGGAAAGTACGGAACGCGAGCGTCGATGCGGCTTCCCGGCGCCGGTCCGGTGCGGGTTGTGACCGATCTGGGCATCCTCGAACCGGCGTCGCACGACGGTGAACTAGAATTGGTTGCTATCTATCCGGGCGTCGATCCTGAAGAAACGAAAAAGAAAGCAGGATGGCCGCTGCGAGTCGCGCCAAACTTGACCATTCTGCCTCCGCCAACGAGCGAAGAGCTGCGCTTGCTGCGCGATGTGCTAGACCCCAATCACCTATATATTGGAAAGAGAGACGCATGAGATTCCCAATCGTCAACGCCTGCCTGGCCGCCATCGCGCTTGCGACGCTCGGAGCCGCACCGGTGGGTTCGCCGGCGCCGTCGCTGCCGGCCGCAACCGGCTTGAACTTTCATCAAACGGCTGCGGAGCTGACCGCGAGCTGCGACGCCTCGATTGCAACCGCCAAGGCTGCCTATGCGAAGATCTTCGCAGCGCCGGCGGACAAGGCAACGTTTGCCACGCTGCAGGCTATCGAGACGGTCGGCGCAGATTTCAACGACGCAACAGCCGTACAAGGTGGACTGTGGGAACTCTCGCCGGACGCGGAGGTTCGTAAAGCATCATTCGCTTGCAGCCAGAAGGTCAGCGATTACAACGTGGAAGTGGGCTCGGATCCGCGCATATACGCTGTCGCGCAACGGGTGACGACCCTTGGCGACGCGCCGATACCCGCCGGTGCGAAGCTCACCGAATACTATGTGATCGGCGGCAAGCGCGCGGGAGCTGGGCTTGACCCAGAGACGCGCAAGCGCACGACCGCGCTCTTCCAACAACTGAATGACCTCGAGCTCAAGTTTGCGCAGCAGCTCGAGAGCGAATCGACGACCATCGAAATCACGACGGCCGAGGCAAAGTCACTCTCTCCCGGTTTTCTTACTACGCTCAAGAAGACAGCAACCGGCTATACTGTGCCCGTGGATGAGAGCACCTACGGACAGTTCATGATTTCGGAGTCGAGCAGCGCGACGCGTAAGCGCTTTGTGCAGGCGTTTGCCAACCGAGGCGGGATAAAGAACGTACAGCGTCTGCAAGACGCGGTCGCAGTCCGCGACGAGCTGGCGCATCTGCTTGGGTATCCATCGTGGGCAGCATACCAACTCGACGTCAAGATGGCGAAAACTCCCGAGCGCGTGGAGACTCTGCTGAACACGGTGAGCGAAAAGCTCCTCCCCAAAGCGCAAAGCGAAATCGCAGCGTTGACGG
>DASZFB010000161.1:0-2441 GCA_035940275.1 Candidatus Eremiobacteraceae bacterium
CGAGCGTAGACCTCGATGGCGGTGGAGTTGGAGCCGGCGACATAGACGCTGCCGTTCGGGCACATCGTCACGTCGAGCGGTCCGGCGCCCGCGTCGTTGAGCGTATTGAACGGCGTAGTCGCGCCACGTGCGAATTCCAGAACGTTGTTTGCGCTCCCGTTCGCGACCCAAAGATTGTGTTTCGAGTCGACGAAGAGACCGCCCGGATTGCTGAAGCCACCGATTTGACCCTGCATGGTTCCATTGAGGTCAAACACGGTCACGTTGTTTGCGAGCGTATCAGAGATGTACGCGAGACGCGTTAGTGCGTCGGGCCGGTTCATCCAACTCGTCGTCTGCCGGCTTTGACCCTTGGGCGCGCGGAAAGCGATTTGCTGTTGCGGCACGTTAGCCGACATGGGCGATACGGGGCTCCCGCCTTGCGAGCTTCCTGAGCAGCCGGCAAGGACCATTGCCGTCACGATGGTGGTCGACGCGAGGCCGGCTAGATTGTCACGACGCATTCGAAGTTCTCCCTAAAACGAATAAACTGATGAGATTAGCTTCCCGGTTCGGCCCGCGCCACATTGGCCAAACGTGTCAAAGCTGTGTCATTTGGTGTCCCGGCGGCCGCGTCACCCGCAGAAGTCTAAGTAGTCCAGTTTTCCGGCGGGGAGCTGATTCAAACGAGCGATATTCCGATAGGAGCTGTCGATGCGGTGCACGTCGAATTTCGAGCAGCAGCCAGCGTTCGCGAGATCGACAGACTGCTTCATGACGGTAACGGCCTCGCGGCCCTCGCCCGCAGCCTCCAAACCCAAGGCGAAAACCCTCCCGGCGGTGGCGACGAGTCTTTGGTTTCCTAACCTATTGGCCTTCTGCAGCACTGCGCGCGCTTCAATCGCTCCCCGCTTAGCGTGACCTTGCCTGATCAAGATTTCAGCGGTCGTTAGAGGGAGATGCTGCAGGACGGGATACTCTTCACCCTTCGCGGGCAGGCATCGGCTCCCGAACTCGGCGGCCGCGCCGATGCAGCCCGACTCGAGCGCGGCAATTGCGAGGTTGTTATACGTTCGAGCGACGGCGCATTTATCGTCCGTCAGCGCAACACCGCTCAGCGCAACGTCACGGTACCCTCGCGCCAACACGACATTACCGCTTAGATAGTATACCGACGCTAGCATCGACGCCCCTTCGGCGACTATGCTCGTCCAGCCATTTGAAAGCGCGAGATGCAGCAGCCTCAGCGTGTGCGCTTCCATGTTAGTTGTGAACCCGTTTTGCTTCCACTCGCTAATAGCTTTTACGGCGTGTAGCGCCAACATTTCATGGCAGTCGAGATCATTGAAGTCTGGACAAATCTCCTCGATGGAACGAGAAATGCCAAGCAGGCTCCGCAAGTCGTCCGCGTACACGAATTTCTGCGCCAGAGCAAACAACAGACGCAGTATCGTCCGCGACTTCCCTGGGTCGGTCGGCGCTTCCATCGTAGCGCGCCGCACGAGGTCACGGACCTGCATGTTCCAGATGTGCGTCGTCGCGGGTTGGCCAAGAAGTATCGTCAAGAGGTACAGCGCGAGATTCAGCCGTGAGTACGAGGGCGTGCACGTGGCCGGCCGAATGCGAGCGGTTAACTCGTTGTATGTTTCTTGGGCGTCGTGACTTCTCTTGAAGTCGTGTTGCATCAGCGCCAGGTTGCAGAGGCTGAACACGGCCGCTTCGGGAGCCAGTTTTGCGACGTGTTCCCGAATGAGGTCAGCAGCATCGCGCGCTCGGCCGGCGCGAAAAAGCGCAAGCGCTCGGTTGTGCACGAGGTCGTGGAGGGACGCCGGCGTGAGATGCGCTGTTTTCGTTAAGATGTGCGGTAGCGCGCGTATCCATGCTTCATGTCGCTCTCGCGCCAGCTGCCGAGGCGATATCTCGAACTCGCTTGCGAGACTAGCTACGCTTTGGGAGCCAAGGTCACATTGCATAAGGCAGGCCGATTGACGCTTCCCTCGTTCAAATCGACCGAGACGCGCATCATCGTCACGAATAATGGTGGCAGCGCGGGCTACCCCGGCGCGAAGCTCCTGCGCCGTGAATTTGCCGCCGAGCAAATCCGGACCCACCAACGGATTTCGAAGCAGCTGCTGATCGTCACGCAGGTGGCGGAACAAGTGCTTCACGGCAACCTCACGGGCCGCCTCAGGATCTGTTCTCGGCATGTCGTTCACCTCTTGATCCGCCATTCGAAGGGGGCCAAGTTGGAACCGGATCGAGTGCGCGGCTGGCCTCATTAAGGCGGCCAATAACTTATTT
Organism: Candidatus Eremiobacteraceae bacterium; assembly: GCA_035940275.1. GTDB lineage: Bacteria > Vulcanimicrobiota > Vulcanimicrobiia > Eremiobacterales > Eremiobacteraceae > JAFANK01. Next base: position 2,281 of record DASZFB010000161.1, read on the forward strand.
TAGCACCTTCGAGAGCCCCGGCATATCGGTGAAATAAGGGATGCCGAGCGCAAACTCTCATTTCCGACGGGCCGAAACCGTTTGACCTAGGACCGTCTCGATACGGTCCTAGTCACACGTCAGATTAGTTGCGGGGGGCGGGATCGTTCGCGATGCCATCC
>DASZFB010000162.1:0-5717 GCA_035940275.1 Candidatus Eremiobacteraceae bacterium
TAACGTTTTGTGATTGGGAGACGACGCACAGCGACCCGCCGGCGAGTCGAAACGATAGGCCACCACTTTGTAGTGTCGCGGTAGTTTTTGTTTGCGGACCGAGTACAACTTTGCCGACTTGATCGACGTTCACGGACACGAGCGAATCAAGCGCCGTCGTTAACGTTGCGCCCGATCGGAGCGGCTCGGCTTGACCAAGCTCGTGCGACGTTCCTGACACCGTTTCTACCGTCGCCGAACCCGCGACTCGCGAGATTATCCCCACTGTGTTGGTGGTGGCAGCGCAGAGAAGGAGCAGCGAGCTTATGCCAAGCGCCAGCAGAGGCACGACAGACTGGGACCTTTTCCGAAGACGGCGTGGTCGAGGCATTTGCACGAAGACAGCGACCTTCTTGTGTTGCAAAGAATCGTCCCGCCGCACGGTGGTCAGGACAAGCAAGATTTTCAGGTGATAAAGTACACGGAAAGCCCACTTGACATACTTTTAAGGCCGCAGTAGACTACAGCCACGACCACCTAAGGTTTTAGGTGAAGGGAGCGAGGATGCCACGTAAACGTTCCGCGACGTTGACTGAAGCAGAGCAACGCCTCATGGAAGTTCTTTGGGACACTGATGGTGCAACGGTGGCCCAGGTTCTTGCGTCGCTCCCGAAACGAGGCCGCCCCGCATTCAATACGGTTCAGACACTCATGCGCATACTAGAGCAAAAGGGTTTCTTGCGGCACGAAACTTCCGGGCGCGCTTTCGTATATTACCCTACAGTAAAGCGCGTGGACGCGTCGCGTGCAGCGGTCAAGAACCTGCTGCACCGATTCTTCAATAATTCGGCCGAGCTGCTCACCGTCCGACTTTTGGAAGACGAACAGCTCGGGGCCGAAGAGTTGGAGCGGCTGAAGCGCCTAACGGATGAGGCAAAACGTCGATGAGCATACTTCACCATCTCCTTTGGGCACTCGTTAACTCTATTTGGCAGAGTACGACGCTTGCTGCCCTTGTTTTCATTGCTTTGCGTTTAGTACGACGTTCGACGGCGGCGCAACGGTATGCAATCTGGAGCGCCGTGCTGGTCGCGTGTGCACTCCTCCCTGCCGTCGATCTTGCGCTTTCAGAGGGCTGGATTTCAAACATAGTCGCTCACCCAATCGTCGCACAGATCGTTCCCGTGCGCAGCACCGCTTTTGCAGACAACGCTCTTCAAGACTCGCAGTTGCCACCCGGGCGTTGGGTTCTAACAGAAGCACCGGCGCAGGTAACCGCGCCTCTCGCGCCTCTCGAGGCCGCAGCGCGACCCACGCTTAAAACAGTGCAGATTTCGCCACAACGTTTCTGGCAGATTTTGCAGCCGCCAAGCTGGGCCATCGGTGCGCTAGCGGGTCGTTATGATGCGGTGTTGTTCTTCGTGTGGTTCGTGGTCGCGAACTTATTGGTTGCGCGGCTTGTGCTCGGCTACCGGAGATTGTGCGTCATCAAGCGGGATTTGCTCTACCGTTCTCCCACAGAGCGCGAGTGTGAAGTCTTTCACGCAATGACGCTCCGTCCGGTCACTATCGGTTACTCATCTGCAATCAACGAGCCATGCGTCATTGGCTTTACTCAACCCGCGATTGCGTTACCGATTGGTCTGGCAGAGCACCTATCGGCCGACGACGTCAGCCGGATCATGCGGCACGAATGCGCCCACATTGCACGGTGGGATGACTACGGAAATCTTTGCAAACAGATCATCACAGCGCTGGCATTTTTCAACCCAATCGTGCAGTATGTTTCAAAGGTTACAGATGTGGAACGGGAGATCGCGTGCGACGACGCGGTTGCGTTGGCGGAAGCCGATCGCATCCTCTATGCCAAGTGCCTCTATGAGCTCGCTCGTTCACACGCTCGCGGCGCGTGGCTGCCGGCGAATGGACTGATTTACAGCAAACGCCAAATTGTCGTTCGCATCAAACGTTTGCTCGATAGCAACCATCGCGGCTCAACTCGCTTGAGCGCGCTCGCGAAGTTCGCGGTCATTGCAGTCGTCGCAAGCGCGGTGCCCGTCGCCTATGTTCAGCTCGCTGCGAGCGGATCGCAGGTGAAATTGCCGCACACCCCAGCCGTAGCGCAGCCGGTAATCATCGTCGCCGAAAGAGCGAATGCCGAACCCGTGACGCCGCCGCTGCCAGTTACATCAGTCGAACCGGCTGCGGCGCCTAAGGTTCTCCCCGTAGCGCGACACATGCAGGCTGTGAAGCCCAAGCCGGCGATCAAGCCCAAAGCATCGCTTGTGGCTCCAAGGCTTGTAGCTCCAAAGATAGAGTTAAACTTAGAACTATCGACCGCGGTGGACGCGGCTGACGCCGCACTCGCGCGGAGCGCTGAACAGGTCGAGGGGGCTCGCTTGCACGAGTTAGACGCGCGGTTGGCAATGTTGCGCGCACAACATGGTCACACGAAATGGTTCATAATTGGATCAGCAACTGCAGCTGCAGCGCGCGTGGACGCCGCAGTGGCAAGAACGGTTTTTGCAGGGTACCATGACCCGCGCTCTCACCAGCAAGAGCACGACGACTTCCTGCGGGCGCTCCACGATACCGGCTTCAATAACCTTTCGGTCGATGAGCTTATCGCGATTCGAAACGCCGGCGTTTCCTCGAGTTTCCTTCGCGAGCTTCACGCTGCCGGCATGACGCCGATGTCCATTGCGGATCTCATTGTGTTGGCGAATGAGGGCGTCGATGCAGCCTACCTTGCAGCGGTGTCAAAAACAAGTTATGGCAATCTCTCAATAAAAGAAGTGGTGGCGCTCCGGAATGCCGGGGTTACCCCGAGGTTCGTCACCTCGCTCGGTGCTCTTGGGTATCATCCGTCTGTTGCGGAGATGATCCGCCTCGCAAATGCTGGTGTCGATGGGCAATACATCGAGTCGCTCGCGCACGTTGGCTACCAAAAGATCAGCGTTGATGACTTGATTCGGTTGCGCGACAGCGGCGTAACGGCGGGCTTCATAGCAAGGCTTCAGGAGAGCCATCTCGGCAACTACGGCCACCTGGCCGTGGACGATCTTATCAAGCTTTGTAACGCGGGCATCTAGGGCGCGAGGTTCATGACCCCTGCGCATACGCGATTCGTAGCGTTCGCTACCGCACTGCTCGTTTTGCTCGAGGGACACCGCGCCGACGCGGCCTCAGAGAATTTCTCGCTCGCCGTGACGCGCGTTGACGTTCCACCATCGCTGGATGGAACTTTGAATGACCCCGCCTGGCAGAAGGCAGCGCATACTCAACTCACGTGGGATTATTTCTTTCAGCGGCCGGCCTCCGAGCAGACGGACGTGTACGTTATGGCGGACGCAAAGTTTCTCTACGTCGCGTTCGTTGCCAAGCAGTCGGAAGTGCTTACGGCGACCCAGCGCACGCACGATATCGGTTTAGGAACTGATGACGTGGTCCGCGTCTACTTTTGGCCAAGCGGCGATAAGGGCTTTGAATATTTCTTTGCCGCCAATCCTATCGGCACGCGCTATTGCTACTCGTCAGAAAACAGCGCCTTCGCCCCATCGTGGCAAGCAGTCGCGAAGAACACGACCGATGGCTATATCGTCACCGAGCGCATCCCGCTTGGAATCATGCGCGGAGACGGCCGGTCCACCTGGCGCTTGCAGTTCGATCGCCGCGTGCAACGTAGCGCGCATCTTTTTGAATGGGCGTACGCAAACGGCCAAGGTAGTACCGATTCATCTTTTTATGCGGGCTACCTCACAAACATGAACTTCGCGTCGACAAATACCCGGACGAAACCGCGCGTCGCGATCTACGCGCTCGGGCAGAAGGCCTCTGCGGTGGGTGGTGGCAACACGTCGCGCATGGGAGCCGACTTCTCGTTTCCGGTGACACCCACAGCGTCATTTTTCGGAACTCTGCATCCTGATTATTCAAACGTCGAACTCGATCAACAGACGATTTCTCCAACGGCGTTCCAGCGTCAGTACGTAGAAGTGCGGCCGTTTTTTACACAAGGCACAAACTTCTACAACAACTTCAACTGCAATGATTGCACAATCTATCCGTGGCTCTACACGCCGAGCATCCCGACCCCGAGCCACGGCTTCGCGGTCGAAGGCGTCCAGGGAGCGCTGAATCTCGCGGCCTTCGCGACGAGCGGCTCCGGGCGGACCGATGCAGCCGAAACCGCCAATTGGGGATCGGTCGATCACAGGGTTAGCGCAACGTTACTCCACGAATCCGTCAATAACAGTGGATTCACGGATCAATTGACGCTCGCGCAGCTGCGCATGGGTAACGTCCACAACTTCAGCCTGTATGCGACCGGGGGAATTGACCGCGGGTCAAACGTCACCGATGCATCGCTTGCATCTTTTGGTGAGTTCGGCCTCAACTTCTTCACGCCGAAATCGGGATTCTTCCCCGCATACCGGCATGGCGGAGCGCAATTCAATCCCGTAGACGCGTTTGTACCGCTAACTGATGTCACCGGACCGTCGGCCTACGCTTATAGGGAGTGGGATTTTAGTTCAACGAGTTACATCCGCAAGATCAAGATCAGCTACGATTATCAGCGATTCCATAACCGCTTCGGTCAGCTGAACGAAACTAATAATTCGTCGCAAGTAACCATAGATACGCGCAATCTCTACACACTTGTCGCGTATGCTGGGGGTAGCTGGCTGCTCGTGAACGGCGAAGCCGGCTTCAATAACCAAAACGGCTTTAGCCTCACCTATGGCGGCCAAACGTCGACGCCTTCGTTGCTGTCACATTACTACGGAAGCTTCGGCACTGGTTATCTCAACTCAAGCACCCGGTCGGTAACATTCAAAGCTGGCCCGCGTGCAACGTCGACAATCGAGGCAGACGACACGGATTTTCGGCCGGCCGGCAGTGCAACGCTGACCCAGTGGCTTGAGAAGGTGAACTACACGTACCAAATCGGATCGTCTTCGTCGATAACCGCGGGCGTTCGCCGTATCATCGGGACCGGCCCCTACTTTGGCGTAGCGCCGCAGTTCGTCGATGCTTACAACGTGTCAGCCGCTTACTACCGAAGGTTCGGGCCCTCCGAACTCTACCTCGTCTATGGAGATCCAAACTCGCAGGCCACAAAGCCCGCGCTCATCCTCAAGTTCATCCTTTATCTAGGCGCCGAAAAGGGCACCTAACCCAGGCTCATCTCAGCTCTGTCTAAGGGGGCTCCCTTACAATCACACCTATGAAACACATACTTCCGTCAATTCTGGCCTCAGCAATGTTGATGTTGCCCGTCGCAATTCGAGCCGACGAACCAAATGGGCCCCCTCCGCCTCCAATGATGAACAATCCGGCGGCTTTCCAAGCAATGGAGCAAGCGCACACTAAGATGCAACAACTCCATTCACAGGCGCGCTTAGCAATGCTCAACAGCCTATCGGCTGGGCAGCGCGCGACGCTGGCTCAGATCGTCGGCCAGCTCGCGATAGCCCCAACCCCGGATGCGACCGCTGCCGCAAAGCAGATCGATGCGAGCCTCAGCCCCGCGCAGGCGAAAAACATTCTGAGCATATCGACATCTCTACACCAGCAGGCCGAACAAATAATGGAATCCGTGCACAAACAGATGATGAGCAGCATGCCGGCCGCGCATGGCCAGATGATGATGAAAGCTGTGCACCCAGAGAACGATCAAGAGGACAACGACGCGGGGATGATTCTCCTAGAGACCGTCCTGCATGCAGGTGGGCACG
>DASZFB010000163.1:0-6728 GCA_035940275.1 Candidatus Eremiobacteraceae bacterium
GATCGACGAAGAACGAGCTCGGCAAACCGACGAGATGGAGCATCGTGCCAACACGCTGATCGCGGTCGAGATAGATGGGGAAATCGACGTTAAACTGTTTGACGTACGAGTTCACGACCTGTGCATCTTCGCCCTGATCGATGGCAACGACGATGAGATGCGGGCCCATCTTCTTTGCGAGCAGCGCAAGCGCCGGCATCTCACGCCGGCACGGTCCGCACCACGTCGCCCAAACATTCACCAGAACGTCTTTTCCTCGCAACGATCCCAAGCCGGCGTCGGAGTGGTGGAGCGCAGGCAATGAGAGTGCGGGCATTTCGCCTCCGACAACCTGCGCGGGTCCTCGGTCAGCAACGTTCGCATTCGGGTACAGGGCTGCGATGAGGATGATAACGGCGGCCACCACGAGGCCGCCGACAAGCCAACGAATCACTGTTCACGATTTTGCGACCACCCTGGAGTCGCCCTGCTATCAAGGGCGCGGCTCGTTCGTCTCCCTGCTACATTCGCAGGCGGCCCACTTCCCCGTAGTGAAGCCAGATAAGACCCATGAGCCGCATCCCCGATAGTATCGAAGCCGTAAGCCGCCTGCTCGAGGAGCGTCGCTATATCGCGGATCGCAGCCTCGCGGTTTCAATTTTTCTCGGCTTACGACTGAACAAACCGCTGTTTTTAGAAGGTGAAGCGGGCGTCGGAAAAACGGAAGTCGCCAAGGTGCTGGCGAGCGGTCTGCAGCGGCGGATGATCCGCTTGCAGTGCTACGAAGGTCTGGACGTCAATCACGCCGTGTACGAGTGGAACTACGCACGTCAAATTCTTCATATTCGACTTGCGGAGGCCCGCGGTGCGCAGGCAGCATCGGCTGAAACAGAGCGTGAAATATTCGGCCCGGAATTTCTCATTAAACGACCGCTGCTTCAAGCCATCGACGACCGAGACGAAGAACCCGCCGTTTTGCTCATTGACGAAATCGACCGCGCAGATGAGGAGTTTGAAGCGTTTCTGCTCGAGCTGCTTTCTGACTTCACCGTCACGGTGCCCGAAATCGGCACGTTCACCGCGAAGCATCCGCCGATCGTCGTTCTCACGAGCAATCGGACGCGGGAAGTTCACGATGCGCTGAAGCGACGATGTCTCTATCACTGGATCGACTACCCAGACCTCGCGCGCGAAGCGCAAATCACCGAAGCCAAAGTGCCGGGCATCAGCCGAGCGCTTGCGCGCGAAGCGGCTGCATTCGTCGCTTCGCTTCGGACTGAGGCTCTCTACAAACAGCCGGGTGTGGCCGAGACAATCGATTGGGCCTCTGCACTCGTCGCGCTCGGGAAAACGACGCTCGACGAAAACGTTGCCACGGAAACCATCGGCGCGCTCCTCAAGTACCAGGAAGACGTCAAGAAGATTCGTCAAAGCGGACTTTCAGGACGCGTGCACGAGGCAAAGAAGGCCGCAGCATCGGCATGATACACGAGCCGCAAGCACTGCCGCTTAACCTCATCATCTTCGGACGCGTGCTGCGAAGATTCGGTCTCGGAGCTGCACCCGATCGAATCGTGTTGTTCGCACAATCATTGGCCGAAATCGGATTTGCCTCGCGCGAAGACGTGAAAGCCGCGGGCCGCGCAGTCTTCGTACGCAACGCGGACGAGCGCCGGCGCTTCGATGCGGCGTTCGATGCATTCTGGTCGAGCGCAACGCTCTCGCGCGGGCCGGACGAACGTGCAGAGCCGTCCGACCAGTCCTCGTCTCCAGCTTCGGACGAGCCTCGTCCGCTACTCACGCGGCACGTTCCCGCCGGCGGCCAAGCATCGGCGCACGAGGGCTCGCGTCATGAGGCTCGAGGAGCACCGTTCGAAGCAAAGCTCGTTCCTCAAGGTGACCGCAGCTTCACCTACAGCTTCGCGGAAGCGCTCGGCGAAAAGGATTTTTCGCGACTCACGAGCGCAGAGGTCGAACTCGCACACGAGTTGAGTCGCCACAAACGGTTGGAGCTCGGCAAGAGAGTCTCACGACGAACAGCACCCGGCCGCGGTGGAGGCGTTTTCGACGCACGTCGAACATTACGTGCGAGCTTGCGCGAGTTTGGGGAACCTCTCGATTTGCGCACGCGAACGAGACAACTCAAACAGCGAGACATCGTTCTCTTGTGCGATATTTCAGGTTCGATGGACCGCTACTCGCGATTGCTCCTCCAATTCATCCACGCAATGCGACACTCGCTCGGCCGCGTCGAAGCGTTTGTCTTCGGCACTAGGCTCACGCGCATCACGCGTCAGATCCGGAGGCGCGACGTCAACGAGGCGCTCGACGACGTCGCATCGAGCGTCGCAGATTGGGGTGGCGGAACTCGCATCGGCGAGTGCCTGCATGATTTCAACGTCCACTGGGCGCGGCGCGTCCTTGCGCGGGGTGCCATCGTGATCATTATCAGCGATGGTTGGGACCGCGGCGATATCTCACTCTTGGCGCGCGAGATGCAGCGCTTGCAGCGGATGAGCTACCGGCTGATATGGCTCAACCCGCTCTTGGGCGGGCGCAACTACCGGCCGCAAACCATCGGCATGCGGGCGGCTCTCCCGTTTGTTGACGACTTTCTCCCGGCGCACAACCTCAAGAGCCTGGCACAGCTCGTGCTTGCGCTGCGCGCTGTCGATCGGCGCCGCCCGGCGCGACGGCAGTCGTCGCCACTTGCAGACGTCGTCTAAAGGATCGGAGCTCGCAAGCACATGGACGATATCGCAGGAACAATTTCGCAGTGGCTACGGGCCGGAGAAAAGCTCGCGCTCGCGACGGTGATCAACGTTGACGGCTCCGCGCCGCGCGACGAGGGCGCAAAGATGGCGATCACGTCATCCGGTCTCGTCGCGGGTTCCGTCAGCGGTGGGTGCGTCGAGTCTGCGGTGGCGCAAGAAGCCATGATGGTCATGCAAAGCGGCACCCCAAAAATCGTTCGATACGGCATCAACCGCAACATGATGTGGGATGTCGGTCTCGCGTGCGGCGGCGCGATCGACGTTTTCATTGAACCGCTCGCAAAGCCGCTCCCCGAGCGGAATGGCCAAGCATTCGCGGTGTGCACGATCGTTCGTGGTCCCCGCGGAATCGGCAACCAGATCGTCGTCGATGCGCACGGATCAGTGGAGGGCGATCTCGCGAACGCTGACGCGCAGGCGCATGCCAAAGATAGCGCGCTCGAACTCTTACGCGGCAGCCAATCAAAAACTGTGCAGGTCGGTGAGTATGAGGTCTTCATTGACGTACAAATTCCGAGCCCGCGAGCAGTATTGGTCGGAGCGGTCCACATCGCTGTGGCCTTGTGCGAAATGGCAACCCAGGCTGGTTTTGCGGTTACGGTGGTCGATCCACGCTCTGCGCTGTGCAACCGAGAGCGCTTCCCTCACGCGACGGCACTCATGGTCGACTGGCCTCAAGATGCTCTTCCAAAACTCGTCTTCGACGATCAAACGTATGTCGCCGTGCTGACGCACGATGAGAAGTTTGACGATCCGACGCTGCTCCACGTGCTTCCAAGTCGCGCGCGTTATGTCGGAGCTATCGGTTCAAAGAAAACGCAAGCGCTGCGGCGGACGCGTCTTCTTGAAGCGGGAATGTCGGAGCACGCGGTGGATCGCTTGCGCGGGCCGATCGGTCTCGACATCGGCGCGCAGACTCCGGAAGAAATTGCAGTTGCAATTCTCGCAGAGATGATCGCTGCGAAATATCATCGCTCAGGAACGCCATTGCGCGATCGACGTGATCCACACATTCACGCGTGAAGGAATATTCCTGCGCAAAGCACAACTTACTATCCTAAGCTCAAGTAGTGAGCGTGTCACCCCATTTACTCCGCAGGATGGAGGTGTATGACAATGGCAAAGAAGAAGGCTAAGGCCAAGAAAAAAGCCAAGAAAAAGAAATAACGCACGAGTAATTTCGAGCGTTAACAAGAAACGAAGAGCGAAGTTGTCCCTTCGCTCTTTTTTTATTCCGAAACGACGGTTACTTGGAAACGACGATGACGCTGTGGCCGCGATGCTCGTCGAGAAACGCGAGGCCTTCGTTCATCCACGTTTCCAGACCGGACGCCGAATGCTGTGCCACCTCACGAACGACGTGCTCGCGGTCGCGTAGCCAACGAACGTGAAGGACGCCCTGGCTTATCCACAGGACCTCCCCACAGTCCTCGCACGTGAGGCCGCTGCGCACGGCGTCTGGCCCTATGCCGGGGATGTTGCCGCAACCTCTTGCGGGGCTTGGGTTTGGTCGGCACGAGCGGGCTTGACCGCTATTTCTTCCGGTGGTACGAGCTCAACGATCAGCAGCGCCAAATCGTCGGCAATGCGGCCTCCTGAAGCACGCGCAACTGCGGCCACGATATAGTCGGCCAACTTTTGGGGCTGCTTCGGCGCGTCGCGGATGATGCGCATTGCGCCCGCGTCGTCGATCATGATCCCGGCGGTGTCGCGCGCCTCGGTGAAACCATCGGTGGCAAGCACCAAAATATCGTGCGGCAGCAGCTCCTCTTCGGCAGCCGAGAACTGATCCTCCGCGCGCAGACCTATGAGTGGCCCTGTCACCGGCAGCTGGCGGACGAGGTCGCCGCGCCGCAGGTAGACGGGCGAATGTCCGGCGCTCGCGTAGCGCAGCGTCATCGTATTCGAGTCGATCACACCGGCGAAAAGGCTAACGAAAGATGTGTCGTCGCGAGCCGACCGTAAGAATGAAGCGTTGAACTTGGCGAGCAGCGTACTGGGGTCGTGGTACTCGTCGACGAGCGCGCGCAGCGAGTATTTGACGAAGGCGGTGTCGACTGCCGCTTCCAGGCCTTTGCCGCTCACGTCTGCAACGACGAGGAGAGACCTCTGGTCGTCGATTCGGTGGACGTCAAAGAGGTCGCCGCCGACGGCCACATGGCGGGCCGCAGAAACGTATGCCGTTCCCACATGGAGATAGGAACAGACGTCCCAGCCGCTGAGGAATGCGCGTTGCAGCGTATCGCCAACGAAGCGCTCGCGCTCGAGTGCCGCCTGCGTGCGCGAACGCACGACGTCGGCGATGATGGCTGACATTCCAAACAGCAGCATGAGCGAGGCGGTGAGTATAGCCGCGCGCAACAACAGGGTCTTCACATTGTCCCTGGCAGCCGCCGCCTGGTCGTCTAAGACAAGCCTCAACTGATCGGCGTCGCGGCGCATCTGCTCGGAAAGAACTCTTCCGTTCTTGACGACCTGCATCTGGCCCGGTGCAGTTGGATGGAGAATGAGCGGCTGGGCGACCTCTTTCTCCCAGCGTACGTGGCTGCGCCGAAGGTCTAACGCGAGCTGGGAGCTGTCTCGCAGAGAAGCTTCGTCCAAGATGCCTTGCAGTTCGTCGACGTGCCGCGTAAAGTCGGGGCCGGCTCGATAATAAGGTTCGAGGAACAGCCGCTGGCCCGAAGCGAGAAATCCGCGCATCGCAGATTCCTGATCGAGTTGATCGTGGAGGCAAATCTGCAGCTGCTCTTGCGCTTGCGAAAGCGCGTTCTGCCTTGCATATGCCGCGTTGGCACGTCCGTAGGTAAGGATAGAACCGAAAACAGAAACGAAAAGGGCAATGGCAAGCACGGCAGCGGCAGTGAATGCCGTTCCGCTCAGATTTCCTTGTCGAGGTGGCGCGGGAGACGCTCGCGCTGCCACACCGCGTCCGAAAAGCTTCCGCATGCTCTCATCAATAGGTGAGGACCCGGCGCTTCATATCCTGCTGAGTCCGGAATTGTATGGTTTCGTCAGGGACGTGACAAACGCCCTCCGGCTCGCTCGAAGAATGCTTCTAGAGGTCCCGGTCTACTTTGCGTTCGTTCCCAATGCAGGAGCGTCGGCAAACGCGTCGGCGAGCACGCGCTCGAGTTCACCGCTCTCGAGCATCGGGCCGAGAATGTCTGTGTCGCCGTAAAACTTGCCATTGATAAAGACCTTTGGCAGTGTTGGCCAGTTGGTCAGCTCCGTCAACGCCTGACGCTTTGCGTCATTTGCCAAAACATCCAACACTTCGAACGGGAACCCCGTCTGGTTAAAAAAATCAATCGTTTCGAGTGTGAACCCGCAGCGCGGGGCCTGCTTGGTTCCCTTGCCATAAACGAGGATCTTGTTTGCGGCAATCTCTTCTTGAATCTGTTGCTTGAGGTCTTGGGTCATCGTGCTACTTCCGTTTTTAGCTCGACGGCGTGCAGCCGTCCGTCCCTCAGCGCCTCACCGAGCGCGTCATAGATCATTCGATGCTGGTCGAGCAGGGACTTCCCGGAAAACGCATTTGAGACTACCGTAACGTTGTAATGGTCGAACGTTCCCGTGCGGTCGTACGTCTGTACCCTCGCGTCGGGCAGGGCAGCCCGGATAAGTCTCTGGATGTCGTCGTGTGTGATCACGATGTGTTATTCGTGGTGCTACGAGAGTTTCCATGTCCCGCAACCCCAGGGCTGTCGCAAGCACGATGTCTGCCGATAAAAATAATATAGTCATGGATTGGACCAATATCTATTCGCTCTCCGAACAGATCGGAGACGTCATCGACCACCATCGTGCCGTCGCCTTTGGGATCATGGTCGTCGGCGGGATCCTGTCAAGCCTCAGCCCTTCCAGCGTGCCACGCATGGTTGCCATCGTAAATTACGCGGGCAAGGAAGCGAAGACGTTCTGGGGTGCAGCTGCGCTCTCGCTTGCGTTCGTTGCCGGCATCTGTACGGTGTACGG
>DASZFB010000164.1:0-5449 GCA_035940275.1 Candidatus Eremiobacteraceae bacterium
GGTGCCATCAATGCGGCGTGGCTGTTCGCGTATTGACGGATATTTGAAGCAACTGACCTTTGCAGCAGCGGACCTTTAGGTCCGCTTGACCTTTGAAGCAACGGACCTTTAGGTCCGTTTGTCAAACAGCTTTCCATGAAAACTATCGAACGGGGTAAAGCCCTCGTCCTGCAGCACTCCTCAAATGCTTTACGGGGAAATGCGCTCGGCGATCCATCCGATCGCGATCTCTATTGCTATCTTCCGCCCGGCTACGAGACGTCCAAGGATCGCTATCCCGTCATCTATTGGCTGTCCGGCTTCACGGGCTGCGGGCGCATGATGTTCAACTTCGATCCATGGACGCCCGCGATTGACCAGCGCCTGGATCGCCTTATCGGCGAGGGCGCCATGCCGCCCGTGATATGCGTGCTGCCCGACTGCTTCACGCGGCTGGGAGGTAGTCAGTACGCGGATTCAAGTGCCACAGGCAAATACGAGACGTATATCGTCGACGAACTCGTGCCGTATATAGATGAGAAGCTGCGCACAAAGCCTGGTCGCGAACATCGCGGGGTTACCGGCAAGTCTAGCGGCGGTTACGGCGCGATGCGGCTCTCGATGCGCCACCCCGACATCTTCGGCGCAATGGGTTCGCACGCGGGCGATGCATATTTCGCTTACTGCTATCTGCCCGACTTCGCCAAGTTCACGATGGGCATCGGGAAGGCCGGCGGGGTCGAGCAGTTCTTGCGCGAGTTTGAAGCGCTGCCGAAGAAAACGCATGAGGCGATGGAAGTGCTCAACATTCTCGCCATGGCAGCGTGTTACTCACCCAACCCAGCCGCGCCTTTGGGCATTGATATACCGGTAAAATTGCCGAGTGGCGAAATCCGCGGCGACGTCTGGAAACGCTGGGAGGCGAACGATCCGGTGCACATGGCGCGCGATCACGCCACTGCGCTGCGCTCGCTCAAGAAGATTTATCTTGATGCCGGAACCCGGGATGAATGGAACCTGCATCTCGGTGCGCGCATCTTCACGTCGCGGCTCGACGAGCTGGGCGTCAAATACATCTACGAGGAATTCGATGATTCTCACATGGGAATCAGCTATCGCTACGACCGTTCTTTCACTGAGCTTGCAAAGGCACTCGCCTGACCATCGCCACACCGAGCCGCGACGATATCCTCAAGGCGGGAAAGCGCCTGAGCTATCTCTCCATTGTTATCGCGATGCTCGAAGCGGCGCTTACAATTCCAGCCGGACTGGCCGTAGGAAGCATCGCGCTCCTCGGGTTCGGCTTGGATAGCCTCATCGAAGTAGGCTCTTCAAGCGCCGTGTTGTGGGGGATGACCGGCGCAAATGATGAGCGCCGAGAGCAGCGTGAGAGAACGAGCCTCATAATTGTGGGCGCGTTTCTGCTCGCGTTGGCTGCCTACATTGCCTATGATGCGATCGCAAGTCTCGTGCTGCGCGAACACGCGCAACGCAGCATCTTCGGCATCATCGTGCTCGTGGCGTCGCTTGTGGCGATGCTGTGGCTTCGCCGAGCCAAGCGCGCCGTTGCATTGCAGCTGGGGAGCAATGCGCTCGTCGCAGATGCGAAACAAACGGAGTTTTGCGCCTACCTCTCCGGTATCGCACTCGTGGGTTTGGGGCTGAACGCGACGCTTGGGTTTTGGTGGGCGGATCCGCTTGCGGCGATCGTCATGATTCCCATCATCGTGCGCGAAGGTGTCGAAGCAGTTCAAGGCAAGGCCTGTTGCCATGATTAGGCAGCAGCTCGTTATCCGTGGCGCCCGCCGTGACGACATCGTTGAAATGACCCGCATCTACAATCAAGGGATCGAGGACCGCATCGCGACGCTGGAGGTGGATTCCAAGTCGCACGCAGATGTCGAGCAGTGGCTGATAGACGATCCCCCGACGCGCTACGAGGTCATTGTGGCCGAAGCTGACGGCAAGCTTGCCGGCTGGGCGGCACTGCGTCCCTATTCGCACCGATGCGCGTATGCGGGTGTCGCCGATCTTTCGATCTACGTCGAACGCAACGCTCGCGGGAAAGGGGTGGGCGACCAGCTGCTTACGGCGCTCGAAAAGCGCGCCCGCGAGAACGCTTTTCATAAAATTGTCCTCTTTACGTTTCCCTTTAATGAAGCAGGCCAACGGCTGTATCGCAAGCGTGGTTTCCGCGAAGTGGGCACCTTCCGCGAGCAGGGAACGCTCGATGGGAGCTTTGTCGATGTCGTTGCGATGGAAAAAATTCTCACGCCCATCAACTCTTAGCAAAGTCTCATACGCGCCTCAGTTGACCCTCATGTAGACCCTCACTCATTTTCGTATGCTTGCCCGTACAGGACCATGCACGCCATGACGGCGCGCCGCTGACCACAATCGGCGAATGAGAAGTCCGTGAGAAAGGGTTAACAAGCCATGCGAACTCGTTTCATTTTCGCGATCCTCGCAGCGGTCGCTATCGCCGGTTGTAGCGGTGGCGGCGGCCTTGGGCCCGGAACGCAAAATAACAACACCCAAGCTACCCAACAAGAAATCGGCCAAGCAGGCACGGAAGCCGGCCTTGCCCCGCTCGAGCAAGGCAGCCTTCAGGTTGGCCTCCTCAACGGCAATATGGGCGTGCCCCTATCGACCTCGCGCTCCCCACTGTCGACATTCGCCGCCTCACCCACTGGGGCGTGTAACAACGGCATCGAGTACACCGTCACCGTCATTAGCCCGACCCAAACGCAATACGAGACCAAGTATTTCTACGACAAGGCCTGCGTGAGTCTCGCCAAGGACGTCGTCGCGCTCATCACGATCAACAGTCCTTCGAGCGAAAACATCGTCCGCACGGCAAAGAGCTATAATCTTGCTGGTCTCTTACTTTCGACGCGCAATACCAACTACTCAATCACCGGAGCACCCGGTAATTACTCGGCTGTCCTGACCGGTGACATCCTCATCGGCACGTCGTCAAGCCCAGTTGTGCAGTTTGGCCATCAGTTCACCATCGCGCCGCAAAGCAGCAACGTATTTACGATCGCCGCAAACTCCGGCAAAGTCGTGAACAACGGCAACCCGAACATCAACGAGTCGTTCGGCCACATGGGCGTGCTCACGAACGGCACCGCAACGATCGATGGATCGAGCAACATTACCTTCGCAGGCTCGCACGCCGGCACGTTCTTCAAGGGTCCACTCGGCTCGCTCACACTGTCATCCACGCCGCCATTCACCGTCTCGGGCGGCACACAGCTTGGCACAAATAACGTGAGTGGCTCCGTCGAGTTCGACAAGTACGGCAACATCGTCGGGGTATCCATCACCGGAACGCTGTGGAACGGCGACTCGATCAACGTCTCCAGCACCGGCACGCCGCCCGGCGTCTCCATCAACGGATCGATCACGACTCCGTCAGGTGCCAACGTTGCCACATTCCAAGTCGACCAAAACGGCAACGGGATCATAACCTATGCCAACGGCCAGCAAGCGCTGATCTACGACTGGCACGTGGTGAGATAGTCCCCCACGCTGCCGCGCAGTGGGCCGGTCCCCCGCAAGGGTTGGCTCGCTGCACGGCCTCCCAAAGAGGGCCTTCCCGCCAGGGGCCCTCTTCTTTTTTGGTCGTAACGGTCGACCTTGCGTCGACCGAGATTAATGCAGTGTGAGGGTGTCGCCCGTGGTGCTGTGCGAGAGACCCGATGTCACGGTGAGCGTGGGCGAGGGGTGCCCGAATATCTGCGGATTGCCTTTGATGTAGGTCTCGACGCGTGTGATGCGATCGGTCGTTGAGGGATGCTGTTGGACGTATTGCTCGAAACCGGCATCGCCGTAGAGTTGCTCTACCTCTTTGAAGAACCACACGGTACCCCAAGGATCATAACCGGCCTTTGCCGCCAATCGCGCGCCCTCCTGATCGGCCGCATACTCCTGCGTGCGAGTGAAGTTGAGGAACCCATAGTTGCCGACAATCGTTGCGGCCTGTGCGGTATTTTGAGTCCCTTTGTTATGCACAAGCTGTTGCATGAATTGCGACACTGCATTCATGCGCTTTTGCGTTTGCATGCGCCCGACGACGTGACCGAGCACGAGATGCGCGGTTTCGTGACCCAAGACGCCGGCGAGCTCATCAGCGTTGTCTGCTGTCCGCAACAAACCGTCGGTGACATAGATGTTGCCACCCGGCGCTGAGAAGGCATTCGCCTGGTTCCCTTTGATGATGATAAAATTCATCGTAAACCAGTGAGGCCTGGCGGCATAGGAAATGCGCTCGCCCGTCGCGCGCAAGACGGCGTAATAGGGAGACTGCGTGACGATAAGATTTTTGCCCAACATGTCGTTATAGACTTGCTGGCCAATTTGACGATCCTCCGTTTGGTTATCCGACGGCGCGCCGTATGCCAGCGCGAAGCTCGCCGCCATATAGAAAAGCAGGCCTGCGCAACGCGAAAAATATCGCTGCGTTGTGTCGCGCGCAGTCGCGGGTGGCGTTCTCATATCCGTGCGCGCAGTTTCGAAACGAATATGAGCCGCCCTGCAGGGGCGCCCGATGTCCCGTAAGGGGTGAAATCGGTCGAGCAAGCACGGCCGCAGTCCCAGGGGTCGCAGACGACTCAGCGCGAAAGGGAATTCCAGTCGTCTCACCTGTCCAAGAGTGTTGGAGTCACAGTGAGCCGGTTTACCGCTATGCACCTTGCCCCTTTGAGCGCACGCATTATGCTGCTTGCGATCGTCATCGTGCTGCCATGCAGCATGCGTGCGCACGCGGCAGCGGCAAAGCATTGCGACGGCCATCATTTCGTCGGCGTGTTCAGCGATTGTGACCTGGTTCTGCTCAAGAGCTGGAACGTCACGCCGGTTGCGCCAAGCTACGTACCGCAAGGATTCGTCGGCTCGTTGAAGTTGGACTCGGCCAACAAGAAATACGACATCACCTATACCGGTCCAAACGGCGCGTATTTCATTTTTGAAGGCGGCGAACATGTCAGCCTGGGTCAACCGGAAGAGAAGAGCAAGCGCCACAATATCTTCTCCGGTTTGAATAACTTGATCCACCCCAAGAGCGCAAGCACCACCCAACCCGAAGAAGAAGCCGACCCCAATCAGCTCGACGTTGCCGCGCCTTCGCTTGTCATCGGCCCGGCGCATTTCAAACCCGATTCGGCCACCTGCGCCACGGGAGTCTCTGAACGCGGCCTCAATAACACCAAGTATGCACTGCGCGGCTGCAACTCGTCACCAGAAGTGCTAAAGGATGAACTCGTGCGGGTGTACAGATCTGCCGCACAAGTACCGGCACACTAACTCACGTGACTGAGCCTGAGACGTCACGAGCGGCCCCGCGCACCGCAGAGCCCCTTAGCGCACCTCTGTTGATGGTGTGGCGGTTCAGCGTTACTCTGGTCGCGCTTGTGCTCTTGTTGTTCGCGTGGCACGATGCGTTCTGGATACCCCTGAACCAGAGCAT
>DASZFB010000165.1:0-8506 GCA_035940275.1 Candidatus Eremiobacteraceae bacterium
TCTACGGTGCTATGTTCCTCAAGGAGTACGTCGATAGTACACCGTGGATTCACCTCGACATCGCCGGCACATCCTGGACGGACAACGACGCCGCCCACATCGTCAAGGGCCCGACCGCAGTCGCCATGCGACCGCTCGTTAGGCTTGCGGAGCTCATCTCCGAGAAGCGTCCGCACGCCAAAGCCGATGAAGCTGCGTTTCAGCGCCTCACACCGTCAGGTTCATTGTCGCACAACGGGGTCACGTCTCGTACTCGCCGGCGCAAGTAAAACCGAGACCGAGCACAACCGGAGCGGCCGAGAACATCGGCCGCTTTGTTTTATGGTTTAACGACCGTCAGCGGCAGCGTCAGTGTGAGGTCGACCTTCGAGCCAGCTGCAATCGTGAAGTTGGTCTTCTGGTTGATGCCATAGAGCGCGCCGCCAACGGCTCCGACGGCGCCGCCGGCATTCGTGCCAAGCCACTTCCCGAGGATGTTGCCGACAACCATACCTCCCAGGGTCGTGAGCGCTGCGTGTCCGAGATTATTCCCATGCTTTTCTTCGACGGATACAAGATTCGCGCTGATGTGCGCGGACGCGCCGTTACGAAGGGTGATCTTGTCGAACACGAAACCGAGCTCGGCTTTGCGGCCCTGGCTGGCATGCTGAACGTGGACGATATGCGCGGCGAGAGTGGAACCCGCCCACGTGCTGACGTCATCGTTGGGATATGGTGCGACGACTTGCATCGTGAAATGCTGGCCGACTTGCGCAGTACCCGAGTCGAGCATCTGATTCATCAGTGCATGAAAATGCGCTCCGGCTGGTGCCGTTGTCGTGGCGCCAAGCGCGGCGAGCGGCAAACTCATCGTCACAGCTAGTGCAAGTGCCGGAAAGAATCCACGCAGTTTCATGAATGGTCCCCCATTTTAGGTTGAAACCTTTTCGGGTTCGCGCACTTTGCCTTTGAGTTGCTCGTGAATCCCCTTGGGGTAATGGCCCGTGAAGCAACCCATGCAAAAATCGCTGCGCGGCCGACCGGTTGACTCTACGAGGCCTTCCTCGCTCAAATAGCCCAGCGAGTCGGCGTTGATCGTCTTGCAAATTTCGGGAACGCTGAAGTTCGCAGCGATGAGCTGATCGTACGTGGCAGTGTCCACGCCTAAGAAGCAAGGATGCCGCATCGGCGGACAGGTGAGACGCACGTGCACCTCACGCGCGCCCGATCGCCGCAACAGCGCAACCAGTTGACGGGTGGTCGTGCCTCGGACGATTGAATCGTCAACAAGCACGACGCGTTTGTCCTTTAGGTTCGCGACCAACGGGTTAAACTTGAGTTTGACGCCCAGCGACCGCATGTTCTGATCCGGCGAGATGAAGGTGCGCCCGATATAGCGGTTCTTCATTAACCCTTCAATATACGGTAATCCGGATTCATCCGAATAACCGATGGCCGCGGCGGTGGCACTATCCGGCACGCCGATGACGATGTCGGCTTCCACCGGAGCTTCGCGGGCGATGGCGCGCCCCATGCGATAGCGGGCGAGGTACAGCTCGTGGCCGGCGTAGAGCGTGTCCGGACGCGAAAAGTAGATGTACTCAAAAATGCAATTCGCCGCCTTGTGCTCGGTCTGCACCTTGCGCGAGCGCAAACCCCGTTCATCGATAATAATGATCTCGCCGGGCTCGACCTCTCGGATCAGCTCTGCACCAACCGTGTTTAGCGCACATGACTCCGAAGCAATCATCCAGCCGTCACCGTACCGGCCGACGCACAAGGGGCGCACGCCCCATGGATCGCGGAAGCCGAAGAGCTGCTTCTCCGTTGCGAGGACGATCGAAAATGCGCCGATGCAGCGCTGCATCAGATCGGCGATCCGCTCTTCCATGTTGCCATGGTCCATGGCGGTGAGTAATCGAGCCATGACGTCCGAGTCAGATTCCGCTGATTCCGCCATCTCGGGAGAAAGCTGATTTCGTAGCGCTTCAGTGTTGACGAGATTGCCGTTATGGGCAAGCGCGAACATACCCAGTTCACTCGTCGCGAGCAGCGGCTGGGCGTTGTAGACGACCGACGACCCAGTCGTGGAGTAGCGGGTATGTCCCACGGACAGGTAGCCGGGCAATTCTGCCAGCACGTTTTCCGTGAAGATCTGCGAGAGCAATCCCATTTGCTTGAACACTCGCAGTTCGTTCCCGTCAGAAACGGCGATGCCGGCGCTTTCCTGACCACGGTGCTGGAGTGCGTACAAGGCGAAGTACGTGGCGCGCGCCACGTCCTCGCCGGGCGAGTAAAACCCGCACACGCCGCACGCGTCGTGAATCGCATCCTCACTGCCGGGCGGCTTCGGGACGTAGGGTTGCGGAAGGCTGACGCTCGCCTGATTCATCTCAATTCAACCTTACCGGAAAGTACGGAGCGTGTCAACGAACTGCCGGAGCCAAGCGTGCGGCAATGTCGGAACGGTAGCGCAGGAGTGTGCCGGGACGTAAAAGCTTTTCGTATTCCGACACCACTGCGTAGGCTCGCTTGCGTGAGATGGCCATATCGTCGCCCAACGTGCACACCGTCAGGACGCGCCCGCCGCTCGCATTGACGCGCTCGCCGGTAACGCTGGAGCTCCCCCAAAACGCAACGGTCGAGTCGTCCTCGAGCGGTGTGAAGCGAGGTAACTCGCTTACCGGGCGGGAGACCTGTGGATAACCGTCGCTTGTGAGAACGATTCCAACGCACGCAGCTGTTGCAAATTTAGGCGCCACATCCTCAGTGAGCTGTCCAGCGCCGGCCGCGTAGAGTAGGTCGAAAAGGTCCGACTCCAGGCGCGGTAAGACAACTTGGGTCTCCGGATCGCCGAATCTGGCGTTGAACTCGAGCACCATCGGTCCGCGCGCTGTCATCATGAGCCCGGCGTACAAACAGCCGCGATAGTCGACGCCGTCACGGATAAGGCCCGCCACGGCGGGGTCGAGGATCGTCTTTTGAACCCGTACGAGCGCTTTGTCGTCGAGCACGTCGATCGCAGGCGAGTAAGCACCCATGCCGCCCGTGTTGGGCCCGCTATCGCCGTCGCCCGCGCGTTTGTAATCGCACGCTGCCGCGAGTGTCACCGCACGCACGCCGTCGACCACGGCCATGACCGATACTTCACGTCCCTCGAGCCGCTCCTCCATAACAATGCTCGTGCCGCCGCCCGGTAGCTGGCGCTCGCCGTACCATTGTGTGAGGATCGGCCGCGCTTCGTCGGCGTTCGCGCACACCACGACGCCTTTGCCGGCGGCGAGACCATCCGCTTTCAGCACAACACCGCTCTGAAAGTATGCGAGTGCGCGCTCGGCCTGCTTGTGGTCGTGAACGACACGATGACGAGCGGTCGGAATACCTGTGCGCTCCATAAACTGTTTGGCGAAGGCTTTGCTCGACTCAAGCCTCGCGCCCGTGCGGCTTGGGCCAAAGACGTTGATGCCGCGGGTGCGCAGGGCGTCGGAAACGCCTGCGGCGAGCGCAGTTTCGGGGCCAATGACCGCAAAGCCGACGTGCTCGTCCGATGCGCGTTGCGCAAGCTCGATGCCCGATGTCGCGCTCAGGTCGGGCCAGTTTGTGCCGAGCTCCGCCGTACCCGCATTTCCGGGCGCCGCATAGAGCCGATCAACTTTACTCGACTTTGATAACTTCCAGGCCAAGGCGTGCTCGCGCGCACCGGAGCCGACAACGAGTATCTTCATTCCCATTCGATCGTTGCCGGCGGCTTGCTCGTGATATCGTAGACGACGCGATTGACTTCGGGGATTTCGTTGACGATGCGCGTCGATATCTTCTGCAGCACTTCAGGCGAAAGCCGTGCCCAATCGGCGGTCATGCCGTCATCGCTTGCGACAGCCCGAATCGCGACCATGTTTCCGTACGTACGGAAGTCACCCATAACGCCGACGCTGCGCAGCGGCGTTAGCACGGCGAAGTACTGCCACGGGCGATGCTCCGGATCCCCGCGTTCAATTTCTTCCCGCGCGATTGCGTCAGCGCGGCGCAAAACTCTCAGGCGGTCTTCATCGACTGCCCCGAGCACGCGTACGGCGAGACCCGGGCCGGGAAATGGTTGCCGGTTGACGATGTGAGCGGGCAGGCCGAGCTCCAGACCGAGGCGACGTACTTCATCTTTGAAGAGGAGGCGCAGCGGCTCGATGAGCTTGAGGTTCATGACCTCGGGCAGACCGCCCACGTTGTGATGCGTCTTGATCTTCGCGCCCGCCTTACTGTGCGGTGTCTTACTCTCGATGACGTCCGGATAGAGCGTGCCCTGCACAAGAAATTCAGCACCCGGAATCTGCTTTGCATGCTCTTCAAAAATTTCGATGAACTCGCGCCCGATGATGACGCGCTTCTCTTCTGGGTCTTCGACGCCGGCGAGCTTTTCAAGGAAGCGCGCCCGTGCGTCGACCGTAATGAGGTTCAGGTGCAGGACATCCCTAAACGCGCTGACCACCTGCTCGGCTTCTTTCTCACGCAATAATCCGTGATCGACGAAGACGCAGGTCAGCCGGTCACCGATTGCTCGCGCCACGAGCGTGGCGGCCACCGCGCTGTCGACGCCGCCGGACAATGCGCAGATCGCCTTCGCGCTCCCCAATCGCAGTCTGATATCTTCTACAGCGCGATCGACGAACGATGCCATTTCCCAGTGCTGGTGGAGCCCCGCAATCTTGCGCAAGAAGTTGCGCAAGATGGTGCGGCCGTGCTCGGTGTGCCGCACTTCAGGGTGGAATTGCACGCCGTAGCGCTTTTCGTCCGGGTTGCCAAACGCGGCGACGGCGCAGGTCGGTGTATGCGCCAGTTTGATGAAGCCGCGCGGCAACTCCGTGACGGTGTCGCCATGGCTCATCCAAACTTGAGACCTTCCCGGCACGTTCAAGAACAAGATCGACTGCGCTGCGTCCACTGTCGCCTCAGCACGTCCATACTCGCGAATCGTCCCCGGCACGACTTGCCCGCCACTGGCAAATGCCAGCTCCTGCATGCCGTAGCAAATCCCGAGGATCGGTCTGCCCGATTCGAGGATCTTCTTGTCGAGGTGAGGCGCACCAGGCGCGAGCACGCTGTCCGGGCCGCCCGTGAGGATGAAGGCCGATGGATTGCGCGCTGCAATCTCTTCCCACGGCGCATCGTATGGAAAGATTTCGCAATACACGCGTTCCTCACGGACGCGACGCGCAATGAGCTGCGCATATTGCGCGCCAAAGTCGATAATGGCGACCATTTCAGACGGCGCGTCTCTCACGTGCATATCTCCGCAAGCCGCCCGCTGTCGCGGGCCAGGACAACTTCTTTCGCGATGCGTTCGCCCACTGACATCTCCTTGCCCCAGCGATACGCCGAATACGGTGTGTATTTGGTTCCGGGCGAACCTGGGATGCGCAAACTCACGTCGTAGACGACAAACGATTTCGGCGGACCCGGCGCGATGACGCACTGCAATGCAAAGGGTCCTATAATGCCCGGTGGTCGCAAGCGTCGCGCCGCGCCGACGAAACGCTCGCCCATGTCAAATGCTTGTTCGAGCATGGACTCCGTTACGGTCGCTGCAATGTGGCCGGCCTCTTCCATTGACGCGGCAAATGCCGCGCCCAGCGGGGCTTGATCGACGGCCAGCAGCGAGCGTATGCCGTCGATGTTCGTCTGACGGCGCGTGTCCGTTCCAAGGAGTTCGAGCTCACCCAATATTGGCGACCAGAAAAAATTGAGATTGATTGTCGGCCCGAGGATGTATTCCTCGAAGACGGCTTTCTCGAGCCCTTCCGCCGTGACGACGCCTGCTGCGAGATAGTATGCCGCCCTTTTACGATACTGTTCCGGGTTGGCGGCCAAGAAAAAGGCTCGCTCGAACTTGACGCGAGCGTGCTGGGCTTTGACCAGCGTCAGCCCATCGATCTGATCCGGCCCCGAGCGCCTGCGCGGATAGCGGATGCCTGCTTCTTCGAGCAGCCGGTATTGATTATTTGCCTCGTCACGTTCCTCCGCGCGCAAGAGGTTGCGCGATCCAAACATCGGCACAAGCATCCCGCGTTCGATCTCGTCGTATGAATATCGCTCGCGCGCGTACACCTCGAACGACCGGTTCGGGATGAAAATACTGTTCTTGTCGCGCAGCATCGTTTGAATTTTGGATGCGATGACGTCCGCGAAGTGGTCTACCATGAGTGTCTCATCGACACAGCCCGTGCCGTCCTCGCGGGCGCGATAATAGATTGCGTACGTTTTCTCGCGTTTCGGCGCAGTTATGACGAGCGTGCGCAGGCCTTCGTGCTTTGCCCCCAGGCACACGTCGAGCGCCGAGTGACTACCGATGCAGGCGAGCGTGAGGCGACGAGTATCGTAGGAGGCGAGGGCGGCGTTACCTGACGTCGCCGCTGCCATTAGTTCGCGGGAACCCCAGGACCGGGCACGGCGACCGACTCCCCATTGGGTGTTGAGCCGCGGTCGAACTTCATGCGGCTAGATTGATCGAGCACAAGGTCGAGGCTATTAGATAGGAGAGCGTTACGCAGCTCGCGGGCGATGCGGCGGCCGGTTGACATGGGTTCGTCGTAGTTGAGATACGAATACGGCGAGCCGTCGATGAAGAGATTCGTACCGGCGACGATGCGCGCTGAGATCTCCATAAGGAAGAACTCGGACTCTGGCGTGACGATCGTTTCCAAACAGAACGCACCGAAGAGACCGCGATCGCCACACAGCTCGCGGCTGACACGCACCACCGCCTCGCCCATATGGAACGCTTCGGCGAGGAGCGACTCGCGCAAGCTGATCGGCTGGTTCCCGATGACGACGTACGATGGCGAAATGTCCCAGCCTTCCTGATCTGCGAGCGGAATGCGCCCGAGCGAATCGACGTTGCTTTCGTAGCGCCGGTCCATCGACATGATCTCGAGCTTGCCGGTGAGCGGTGAATAGAAGTAGTGAATGTAGACCGGAACGCCGAGCACGTACTCCTGCATAATGTATTGCTGCTCGACGAGATGCGATGCGCGCGCCGTGAAATCTTCGGGGTTCTTGACAAAGAGATAGCCCTTGCCGCCGTGTGCGCCGTACAGTTTGACTATGACGGGGCGGTCGATCTCGCTCGCTTTAGTGAACTGGCGCGGCATTTTGAGGCCGGCGCGCGTGAGCCACTCGCGCTGGCGCATGCGATCCGCTTCCCAGTCTAGCACTTCTTTGTTGCCGAAGTACGGCGTCGTCATTTTCTTGTGCTCTTCCATCGAGAGGTAGGCGACAAACGAACCGTGAGGCACAAGGATGACCTTACGCTTGTTGAGTTCTTTTTCGAGTTTGGGAAAATCGCCGTAGCGCGGAATGACGACGACCTCGTCGACGAACGCAAAGCTCGAGTAGAGGCGCTCGTTGAGCGGCGTCACGACTGCGAGCGTGTGGAACCCCTCGTCTTTGGCGCCTTTGAGGATCTGAAGGGCGGAGTGGCTGCCGAGAGTTGCGATGGTGAAAAGCGAGGGAAGTTGCGCGCTCGACTTCGGGCTCATTGCCCTCTTTTCGCCACGTCGTGCGTGAGTTCCCGGACCTGACGCCGGACCGGCCGCGGACGAATGTCGTAGGCTTGGGAGATCGGGTTTGCGAGCAGCGTCCGGCACGCCCACTCGAGGCGCTCCCGAGCAGCGGGCCCACGCTCACCGTAAAGCCGCCACCCGACCGCGCGCGACAGTTCGCGCAGCGCGGCCATGCCGAACGTGCCTGCGAGCAGGGTCACGAGGCGTTCGTTATTCTCGTCCTTGTCTCGGACGATTGCTTCGAATTGCGGTGGAACTGCCGCTTGCGCTTCGGCCTCGGCTGAATACGACATGCGATGCTTGTTGGGATTGAAAAGCACCTCGGCACGCGAGAGCGCATGGATGATATTTTCCGTTTCGGCACCATCTGCGACACCCAGCATCACGTGTTCCGAGCGTTCGACCTTCTGTAAATCATTGTAACCGAGGTGGCGGAGTGCGGTCAGGACGGTGAACGCCGTGTTGTCGGGTATGATGAGCTCGATTGCGACATCGATCTTGATCACGACGCTGCCTCGAGGTAGTCAGCGGGTGTCGTCTTATCCGCGCCCCGTTTGATCTTTAGCGCATCGAGGAAGAAGGTCAAGATAACCGCGACGAGCATATTTGCCATGAACGCATAGAGCGCGGCGAACCCGGAAATGACGGTGTGACCGATGTGGAGCGGGTAAATGACGCTGAAGTGATTGGTCGCGGCAACGTATGTCGCGGCCGGCATGAAGGTCGCCACTGCCATGCCGACGAGCCAACCGGCGAACAATGCTCTGCGGTGAAACCAGCGCGTATACATCCCGAGAATAATTGTTGGAAATGTCTGGAGAATCCACCCGCCCGCCAAGAGTTGGAAGTTAATCGCGTATTGCGTCGGCAAAAAAATGACAAAGATCAGTGCGCCAAGCTTCATAATCAACGAAGCGACTTTAGCGTTGCTCGACTCCTGACGGTCGGTGCAGTTCGGATTGATGTACTCGCGG
>DASZFB010000166.1:0-3755 GCA_035940275.1 Candidatus Eremiobacteraceae bacterium
TTCCCAAAACTGCGCCAATGAAGCCGCCGTGAAACGCCATGCCGCCATGCCAAATGGCGATGATCTCGATCGGATTCTGAAGGTAGTATGAAACGTCGTGACCGCCTGAGCTTACCGGCGTGAGGATATCGGCGATCAAGAACAGCAACCGGCCGCCAAGAATGACGCCGATCATCGCATAGACGACGAGCTCCTGTGCTTGGTCGACCGTGAGACCCGTGCGTTCACGGCTTCGCTGGCTCTGCAACTGGAGGTACACGAGAATTGCGCCGAAAAGGTAACTGAGACCGTACCACCGGATGTCCAGCCGCCATATGTGGAATGCAACCGGGCTGATGTTTGGATACGTAAACCAGTGGGGGTTCGTTGCGAGCAGCGCGAGCAATCTCCGATCCTCCTAACCTCACACCAAGCAGAGAGGCCTCGTCTAGATGCTGACCAATGCTAAGGGTGCTGCCCCATCACCACCCGCGGCGGAAGCTGTCCGGCGCAATGTGGTCGCTCACGCGATCGTCTTCATCGCCGGCTTCACGCTCGTCTTCATCTTAGCCGGGGCAACCGCAAGTTCGATAGGTCAGATTTTTGCCGAGCATCGGGTGATCATCACCCGAATATTTGGTCTCATCGTCATCGTTCTAGGGCTAAATATGGTGGGCCTGTTCCGCTTCGCCTTTCTGGCAATGGACAAGCGGCTGCAAATACACACGTCGCGCGCGACGTACCCTAGTTCATTTCTCGTCGGCATTGGATTTGCGGCTGGGTGGTCGCCGTGTATCGGGCCGATTCTCGCCGCCGTGCTCGCGCTCGCAAGCGAACAAAAGACGGTCGCGCACGGGATGGCCCTGCTGTTTGTCTATTCGCTCGGATTAGGGGTACCGTTTCTGATTACCGCGATCGCGTTACAATTTGTGCTGCCGCTGCTTAATCGCATGAAGCGCTACCTGCGCACGATTGAAATCCTCGCGGGCGTGATCGTCATCGCGATGGGCTTCGTTCTTGTGACGGATTCTTTCTTGCGCTTTACAGGTTGGCTCTACAAAACGTTCCCGGCGCTTGCTAATGTAGGAACGGGTCCCGAAGCATCCGGAGATGTTGTTTCGGCGGGTGCCGTCTTCATCGCCGGAGTTGTCTCATTCATCTCACCCTGCGTGTTGCCGCTTGTGCCTGTTTACATTAGTTGGATCACCGGACAGAGCATAGAAAACCTCGTCGCATCGTACGAACGACGAGGCGAGAGCCCGTCGCCCGCGTGATAGAGAGTCTCCAGAGCCTGCGCACACTGCGACATATCCTCGTACGACTCGGCGCGGGGCCGACCGGAGGTTATTGGTCGAGCAGCTGGCGCATCTTTGCGAGCAATCTTTTCGGCGGCATCATGGCGGGGGCAGTCGCTTCGATATTTGCAGCGGTCATACTCGGCATCGACCTCCACCGCGGGAAAGAGTCGTTCTTGTATCAGGTTGTGAGCGTCATGCAGACCATCATCGTGGCGATTCAAACGCTGATCAATCGGGAGCTGCCCTAGGTGCACGCGCAGCAACCGGAGGCACGCAATATTACGCCACAACCGGCAACGCCAGCCGGCGCGATTGAGGATCACGAGGAACAAGTACGTGCGGTTGTGCGCGAGGTCGACCGCATCGCGAAGATCGTCGAACGCATGAACCTCGGCGACTACGTGGGTCTGCTGCAGAAGCCAGGGCGTCTCTTATGGATCAATTTCCTCGCCGGATTGGCGCGCGGTTTAGGCACTATCTTAGGTGCAACGGTGCTTGTTTCGCTCATCATTGCGGTGGCGCAATGGATTATCGCATCGCATCTGCCCGGCGTCGGTCAATTCCTGGAAAGTTTCTTACAGATTTTGCGACAACCCGGAAAGGCTCACTAGAGATCATGCGCTCAGTTCTGCTGGCGGCACTCGCGCTTGCGATCATCGCGGTCGACCACTATACGAAAACGGTCATAGCCAACCATTTTCTTCCAGGTGAAAGCCGTATCGTCATCCCGCACGTTCTTTACATCACCTACGTGCAAAACCAGCATGGCGCATTTGGGCTTTTCGGTACGCATCCACTGTTACTGACTGCGGCAGCGTCAGCTGTGCTCATCGGGTTTTACTTGTGGTATCGTCGAGAGGGGGCCGCGGCGCCGGTGCACATCGCCTTCGCTCTGATCTTCGGTGGTGCGGTGGGCAACATTATCGACCGTCTTCGCTTCGGTTATGTGCATGACTTCATCGACTTCCGGTTCTGGCCGGTGTTTAACGTCGCGGATTCGGCGATCACCATCGGTGTCGGTCTCTTGCTTCTGCAGATGCTGGTGCGAGAAAAACACCACGATGTGGTACGGGCACCAGAGATGACGGCGCCAGAGGCGGCAGGTCCACCGGAGGCGGAAGCACCCCTTGAGGCGTCGCCTTCAACTGAGATATTTCCTCAGACGCATGAGGAACCACAGGCGTACCCGTTCACCACGCCAGCGGAAGAATGAACGACAGCGTCGATTTTGTCACAACGAGCGACGATGCCGGCCGCCGCTTGGATGTTATCCTTGCTCAACGTCTCGATCGCTCGCGCACCGCGTGCGCGGAACTCATCCGCGATGGGCGCGTCCTTGTGAACGGAAAATCCGCTAAACCGGCAAGCATCGTCGAGGCGCGCCAGCGAGTTCATGTTGACGTGCCGCCGATTCGCGACTCCTCCGCGCTGCCGCAAGACATACCGATCCGAATTGTGCACGATGAGGCGGATTTTTGCATCGTCGACAAGCCGGCGGGGATGGCAACGCATCCGGCGCGCGGGAATCTCGACGGGACCCTCGTCAATGCACTGCTGGGCAGATTAGGCCCGCTGCCGTCGATCAACGGCGTGCGCCGGCCCGGGATCGTCCACCGCCTCGACAAGGACACATCAGGTCTGCTCGTTGTCGCCAAGACTGACCGTGCCATGACCGCGTTAACACAGGCAATGGCACAGCGGCGCATCAAGCGCTCGTACGACGCCGTCGTGTGGGGCATTCCCGCGAATCCGCGTGGCGCTATTGAAGCGCCGATCGGGCGAGACGCGCACGCGCGGACAAAATTTGCGGTGCGTGAAGATGGCCGGCGCGCCGTGACGCACTACCGAATTACCGAGTCGTTTCCGCGAATAGCGGCGCTGGACAAGACAGCTCCAACGAGCGCTGCGCTGTTACGCTTCGAGTTGGAGACGGGGCGCACGCATCAGATTCGGGTGCATGCTGCAGCGATCGGACATCCAATCGTCGGCGATGGAACGTACGGACCGGACTATCCCGGTCAAACAATGAAACGCCAGGCACTTCACGCCGCCGAACTCGCCTTCACACACCCCTTTACCGGCGAGAAACTTCGTTTTTCTGCTCCGTGGCCGGAAGATTTCGCCGCGCTTGTTAGCCGGCTGCGCGCAAGCGGCTCGCCATGAATTGCTTCACGCTGCAGGCGACCGATGAAGGTGCGCGCGCCGGCACCTTGCGCACCGCGCACGCCGAAATTACGACACCCGTTTTCATGCCGGTTGGTACGCAGGCCTCGGTCAAGGGCGTCACGCCCGAGGAGCTGGCTGCGTGCGGCGTCGGCATCATCCTCGCAAACGCCTATCATTTGTACTTGCGGCCGGGGGCGGAACTCATCACGCGGGCCGGGGGCCTGCATGAGTTTATGTCGTGGCCGGGTGCCATACTCACCGACAGCGGCGGCTTTCAAATCTTTTCGCTCGCGAAGTTGTCGCGCGTTGATG
>DASZFB010000167.1:0-5316 GCA_035940275.1 Candidatus Eremiobacteraceae bacterium
CGCATCGGTCATGACCACGCCGCCGCGCGGGCCGCGCAGCGTCTTGTGCGTCGTCGTCGTGATAAAATCGGCGTGCCCGACTGGACTTGGATGAATTCCTGCTGCCACAAGCCCGGCGACGTGCGCGATATCGGCCATCAAAAGCGCGCCCGTCTCATGCGCGATGTCGGCGAACGCCTTCCAGTCTGGAATGCGCGAGTAGGCACTCCAGCCGGTCACGATCATTTTTGGCTTGTGCTCCCGCGCGATGGCGCGAATCTCGTCATAATCGAACTGCTCGGTCTTCGCGCTCACTCCATAGGTGACGACGTTATACATCTTGCCGCTGAAACTCACCTTACTGCCGTGCGTGAGATGGCCGCCGTGGTCGAGCGCGGTGCCCATGATCGTGTCGCCGGGTGACAGCACCGAAAAATACACTGCCATGTTGGCTTGCGCACCTGCATGCGGTTGCACGTTGGCGTACTCGACTCCGAAGAGTGTTTTGAGGCGCTCCACAGCGAGATTCTCGACGATGTCGACGTACTCGCAACCGCCATAGTAACGCTTGCCCGGATAGCCTTCTGCATATTTGTTGGTCAAGACTGATGCGGCCGCTTCGCGCACCGCCGCGCTCACGTAATTCTCGGAAGCGATCAACTCCAAGTTGCGACGCTGGCGATCTTCTTCCAGCTCGATCGCGTGCGCGATCTCAGGATCGGTCGCGGCAAGCGCTGCTTGTTCGAGCAGCCGCGCGTTCACGACTTTGCCTCTTGGGGCGCTTTCATGGTCGTGCCTGTCGCGTAGTCATCGATCTCCTTGACGCGGCGCTCATGACGCCCGCCCTCGGCTTCTGTCAGGAGCCAGATATCCAAGCACTCACGAACCATATCCCAACCGGTAATTCGTTCGCCGAAGCAGATAACGTTGCAGTTGTTATGCTGGCGCGACAATTTCGCGGAGTATGGCTCCATAATGGATGCCGCACGGATACCTTTGACTTTGTTCGCCGCCATGGCGACACCCAAACTCGAACCGCACGTAAGAACGCCACGGTCGCACTCGCCGCCTGCGACGGCTTCACCAACCTTGAATCCGATGAGAGGGTAGTCCACCGGGTCGGTCGAGTACGTGCCGAAATCCACAACCTCGTGCCCGAGGCCACGCAGATGCTCCGCAATCATGCCCTTAAAGCCAAAGCCGGCGTGATCTGAGCCAACGGCGATGCGAAATTTCTTGCTAGCGATTACCACAATGCGTCGTTCTCCCCGCTGCAGTTAGCTGCCTTCGGCATGCGCGTCGCATCAGGTGGCAACACGTTGCTTGAGCTCGTAGAAGATGAGCGGCATTGCGGAGTGGAGCTGATCTCTCACCGCTCGTACCTCGCCGGCTTCCCCACCGATAGGATCTGGGACATCACCTTGGCCGGTCAAGTCGTTGACGCTCACAACTTTATCGCGGTCTTTGGGAAACGCGCTGTGGAGCATATCACGCTGTGCATCGGTCATTGCGACGACGAGCGTCGAGCGCGAAATGAGCTCCGCGTTTGCCGGGCGGGAGCGATGGTGTTCGAGTGAAAGCCCGATCTCATTCATCGTCGCTTGAGCGACCGTGGCGGCGGCGTACCCGGACAATGCGTGCGTGCCCGCGCTTGCAACCTCGACGGAAAGTCCGCGGCGTTGGGCTTCGTCGGCGGCGATAACTTCGGCGATGGCGCTGCGGCAGGCGTTGTGCGCACAGATGAAGAGCAACATGGGGCTAGGGGCAGGCATATTCAACGTACTTCCCCGGTTCGCTCAGGGCACCCTGGAGATCATGGCCTCAATCTCTGCGGCAGTCGGAAGCGACGGAATAGCACCTTCACGCAAACACGCGAGTGCTCCGGCGGCGCAACCGTATCGCGCGGCATCAGCAAGCACTGCACCTGAGAGTTTTGCAGCAGACGTCTGCGCCAGACGCCAGAGGATCGCTGCCATCATGGCGTCGCCCGCGCCCGTCGTATCCACGACGTTAACCTGTGGTGATTCGACCTCACCGGACTCGCCATCTGCATTTATCCATCGACAGCCGCGTTCACCGCGCGACACGATGACCGCGCGCGTTATTTCGTTGATGAGCTCGGCTGCATGATCGAGCGGCACGCCTAGACCAGCAAGATCTTCTTCTGAGAGCTTCACAAGATCGGCGGCTGCACATCCGGCGATCAACCAACGTCGCATTTCTTCGGGGGAGTCAAAGAGTTGCGGGCGTGCATTTGGGTCAAAGCTCACGAGCGCTCCCGCGCGACGAGCGGATGCTGCGGCGACCAGACACGTCGAGCGGCCGGGATCGCTGCTCAAGAGAACGCCGCCGAAGTGCAACGTGCGCGTGTGTGCAAGTTCGTGCGAGAAAATATCAGTAGTTGTTAATTGACTGTCTGCGCCGGGATGACGCAAAAAGAAGAAATCACGCGAGCCGCGCTCGCCGCGTGCAACAAATGCGAGCGTCGTCGGTGCGTCAACGAGACGCACGCCGTCGACGTTGACGTTCTCGTGCGCAAGCGTTCGCAAGAGAAAACGCCCAAATGGATCGCGACCCAATGTGCCGGCGAAATGCACTTCACCGCCGAGGCGAGCGATGCCGACCGCGACGTTCGCCACCGCGCCACCCGCCGCGCGCCGGAAGAGCTCACTTGCCCCAACGTCGTCGACCTTTGTTTGCGCGACAAAATCGATGAGCGCCTCGCCCACGCACAGCGTGAAACTCACAAAGGGTTGCGCTCCATACCGCAGAACTGCGCCTCGTTGAAAACGACGTGCCGTCGTGGTCCTCTCGAGCTCGCATGAAACTCTGCTGCAGCTCGCATTCGTATGCCCGGGCGCTCGCAAGTGGCGAACTCACGCAGTTGGAGTGGGTCGACTTGTGCGCCAACGAGTTGATGCTCGACGGCGTCGAATTTGTGCGCTCTCATTTCCCCCGTCTCGATACCGAGTACATAGCGCAAATCAAAAAGCTCTGCGCCGACCGTTGCCTCACTGTCGCATCATTTCATCACGATAGCCCTTTTGAGGCAAGTGATGTCGACCAGCACGTCGCAAAGCTGACACATTCCCTGGAGGTCGCGGCCGGCCTTGGTTCACCACTGGTCCGATTGCGCGCGGGGCAGTCCACGGATTCTCCCGTGCTAGCCTGGCGCGAGCTTATTCGTGGTCTGTCAGCCGCCTGCATACAAGCAAAACAGTACAACATCACATTTGCATTGGAACCGAGTGTTCAGTCGCTTGTCGCGACGCCAATCGACGTCAAGCGCGCGATGAAGGAGACGGACTCCGCCTGGCTGCGGCTTGCCCCCACCGCGGCAATGCTAGGTGGCCAATCGCGCGACGAATGGAGCGAAGCGATGCAGTCAGCCGTGATTGCGATCGCGCCCATGGAGCGGCTTGACACGTTTGGTGCGGATGAAACCACCGATTATCTTTCCATCCTTACGCTTCTTTGGCAACGTCGCTACCGTGGTTTTCTTTCATTAGAGTATCGAGGCGCGGAGGACGAACGCGACGCCGTGGCCCGAGCGGTGACGTGGCTGCGCGGCATTTTGGCGAAGGACGCGCTCAAAGCAGCTGCAGCCCAATAGATGCAAATGACCCGGCGCACAAAGCGTCGGGTCTTTTGCTTTTCCCCAAAGTGCCGTTACCCGCCGGAGATTAGAACCCGCTTTCAGCAGGTGGGTGCTGGCCCGGCCATCGGAAGGCTTCCCTCTACGCGGAGGGCTTGCTCAAAAATGGCTCGGAGCGCTGCTCCCTCTCGTGACGATGTTGGATCAATCACAAGACGAGCTCTCGCACACCCCAGGGAACCGCGCGACGCATCGCGCTTGGCAGTACGGTAGCACGTACTGCGGTCAAAGACAAGTCTTGACAATTTAAAAGTGCCGCACAAAGAAGAACTCGTATAGTCGGGCGTTCTGCGACACCTTCTGATTTATGAAGTTGCACGCTGGGTGATAGAAGTCGCCGAATCCATAACAGCCTGCCGGTGATGGAGCCGTCGTCACACCTGAGTACGGACCATTGTAGGGAGAACAACCGGTCCCAGCGGGATCGACTTGGCACGGAGTTGTGCCTTGCAAATTATTGGTGAGATTCGTGCCGCGAATACCGACGCTGTATTCCTGTCCGACCCCAAAATCCTTACGAATGGTTGCATCAAGAATGAAGTATCCCGCTCCCTTCCCCTCAGGCTGGGAGATTTGTGCTGCATTACCCGTGCAACCTACGACGGGGTTGAAGGTTATCGGATCAAGCGGGCAATTTTGCAGCGTGGCGATATTGTAATACGAGTCGAACGAATAGTAGAGCAACGGCTGCACGTGGAAACCGTTGCTGTGCAGATCCGTCAAAAACGTTCCGGCAAAGAGCGGCACGAACGTATTGCGAACGTACACACCTTGGTTCACAAGATTCGTCGGTAATGGAAGATTGTAATAGCCGGAGTTGCCTGCGGTTGCGCTCGTCCAGTAGTTGTCGTATGAGCCTGACAACCAGACTGAGGCGCCGGTGGGCCGCGGGTCATTGTGATTTACTCCCAGCTCCACGCCAAGGGCTCGGATCTTGAGTCCATTTGTTCCCACATCTTCTTTCGAAAAGATGGGATTGCCGACGGCGTCGAAGCCCAAAAAAGGATTGAACTCTTCGAAGTAGTTGTTGGTGGACCGATACCAGGGCCCGATGCGCAGGGACGTGAGCGGATTGAATTGGTGTTCCCACATCAGGTCGACCGCATGGTTCACTTGTGCAGCCACTGCGGCGCCTGGCTGAAGTGGGTTGTAAAATGTGGGCATGACGTTGTTGCTGCTGATGCGCCACACATAGGCGGTGCCAATGAACGACGCCGTCTGCCCCCACGAGTAGCGCACCACGTTGTCGT
The DNA here is from genome assembly GCA_035940275.1 of Candidatus Eremiobacteraceae bacterium. Taxonomy (GTDB): domain Bacteria; phylum Vulcanimicrobiota; class Vulcanimicrobiia; order Eremiobacterales; family Eremiobacteraceae; genus JAFANK01. The sequence continues at coordinate 4,885 of DASZFB010000167.1, forward strand.
CATTGATCCGATATGTACCGGCGAATGTCGGCACCCAAACACCAACGGAAATGGAGTGGTTATTTGCAAACTGCGTGTTGGGGATGGAGGGCAGTCCGTACCACTCGCGCTGATAGCGCACTCCGGGTTCAAAGGTAAAGTGACGAGTATTAATCGTCGCTTGGAGGTAGACGTACGGAATGTGTGTTGGGATGTCGCTGAGCGAACCATAAAATGCCATGCCCGGCCAGCCGCCGGTATTCGGATTGAAGCTCGCGAGATTGAATACGCCGCGGTAATTTTGATCGTACTCTTGCCCGAGGCCGGCTTTAAGGGTGAGATTTGCACTCGGGGTCGTTGTATAATCAAACGCCGCGATGTACATTCGCGAGTTGCGATCCTGATAGTAGTCGCCGCTGTCATGCGTGCAGAGTGAACCACCCACCGAAATTG
>DASZFB010000168.1:0-4326 GCA_035940275.1 Candidatus Eremiobacteraceae bacterium
GGAGTTCCCTATTCGCAAGGCACGGGTCGAGCGCATCGGGCTCCCGGCGGCCGAAGGCCGGATTTTGGCGCAGGACGTCATCGCTGCAGAAAATGTGCCTGCATTCAGCCGGTCTATGGTCGACGGATACGCGGTCATCGCGGCCGATGTGCGGGGAGCGAGCCGTTTCAACCCTATTCATCTAAAGCGTGCAGGCGAAGTCATGATGGGGAAATCCACGTCGCAAACATTGCAGCGTGGACAGGCCATCGCTGTGCCAACCGGTGGTTCATTACCGCAAGGAACAACGGGAATCGTCAAAATCGAAGATACATCGAGTGAAGATGACCGCATCGTCGTGTTCGACGGTGAAGATTGTGAAGATCGTGTCACTCCGGCTGCAAGTGACGTTCGCGCCGGCCAGTTGTTATTCGAATCCGGAGTTGTCCTCAGCCCGGCCGCTGTTGGACTGCTCGCAGCTGTCGGCGTCGCCGAGGTGCCCGTCTATTGCAAACCTGCGATCGGCGTTCTCGTGACGGGAGATGAACTCGTACCGGCGGGCGGGTCTCTCGAGGCTGGGCAGATTCGCGAGAGCAACGGGGTGACGATCAGTGCTGCGCTCGCGGCGATGGGTTTTGCTCCGCGCCAGTATGGGCTCGTTGCCGATGAGCGCGAGATCCTTACAGCCGCGCTCGCGCGAGCGCTCTCCGATTGCGACGCGGTGATCATCTCCGGCGGATCGAGCGTTGGTATTCGCGACTATGCGCCAGCGGTCGTCGCAGACGCCGGCGACCCGGGCGTCATCGTGCACGGTGTTCGCGCAAAACCCGGCCGCCCGGTGATGCTTGCGATGATCGGCGATAGCCCGGTGATCGGCCTCCCCGGAAATCCTGTTTCTGCGCTCGTCATGCTCGAGGCATTGGCAAAGCCGATTCTGCTGCGGATGTTCGACAAGACAGATCGGCCGTTGCCGATGCGTGCGCGCCTCGAATCTGCACTCAACGTCGACGCCGGGTTAGAACATCGCATCCCGGTCGAGCTGATTGCGAGCGACGATGGATTGATCGCCCGTCCGCTGTTGGGCTCGTCATCGCAGCTACACATCTTGGCGTTCGCCGACGCTATTATCATCGTCCCTGAAGGTTCGGGCGGCGTTAAGCAAGGAGCCTGGGTCGACGCGCTTCCATTTTCCCGCACGAGGACATTACGATGAGCCGGTTGGTTTTAACGGTGCTTTTCGTCGCGCTGCTCGCCGGCTGCACGGCCTCACAGCAGCAACGAGCAAAAACCGATATGAACGACGCGTTCATCGGGGCGCAGGTAAAAGCAAAGATCGCCGCCGTCGACGCGGCGACGGTCTCGCTGGTGATCGTCGATGTCAACCACAGTGCCGTGACGCTCACTGGACAAGTGCACTCGCAGTCCGAGCGCAGCAAAGTCGATGCAGCGGCGCGCAGCGTTTCCGGCATTACGAAGCTCGACGATCGCCTCACGATAAATCCCAAAGCGCCAACAGCCCAAGAGATTGCGGACGATCTCGGGCTGCAAGCGAAAGTGCGGGGGGCGCTGGCGGCCCAAACCGGCGTCAATGCGCTCAAAGTCCAGGTGACCGTCCACGGCTCTGTCGTGCTTCTTGAAGGCACGGTATCAACCAAAGCGATGCACGAAGTCATTCTCGAAACGGTGCGCGGGGTACCGGGCGTGCACCGCGTCATCGACCACTTGCATCTCGAGCCACACTAACGACTATGCGCTACGGCATTTTGTCCGACATTCACTCGAATTTTGACGCGTTGACCGCCGTCATTGCAGATCTCGATGGAATGGGAATGGACACACTCGTTTGTCTGGGGGATATCGTAGGATACGGCCCGAGTCCAAATGAGTGCTGCGACCTCCTGCGTGCGCGTAATTGTATCGCGATCGCGGGGAACCACGATGAAGCCGCGGTCATGCCGGGGGAAGAGGAAAGTTTCAACGCGCTGGCTCGTACAGCCATCGATTGGACGCGCGGTGAGTTGTCGCCGGTAAATCGCGAGTACCTTCGCTCGCTACCGCGCGAACACCGATTTGATTCGTTCGTCATCGTGCACGGCGCGCCAACCCACCATTTCGAGTACATCCTCAACGTGATCGATGCGAAGTCGGCGTTTGAACGCGTCACAGCCCCGGTGACCTTCGTCGGGCACACACACGTCGCTGAGGTATACTACCAGGATGCGCAGCAGCAGACGTTCCATCAGAAGCTTTCGGGCGGCGGGCGCGTCGAGATCGCGCCGGGTTATCGTTACATCATCAACCCAGGCAGCGTCGGCCAACCGCGCGACCGCAACCCGCAAGCGTCGTATGCCTACTTTGACGACTCGGCCGGCATCATTGAAGTGCGCCGTGTAACGTACGACGTCATGCGTGTTCGCGAACGCATGGAGCAGGCCAACTTACCGACGCAGCTGGGCGACCGTTTGACGGTAGGGTATTGATGGCCGAAATGAAGTCGCTTGCGCTCCAGGATGACCGGCGTTGCTTTGCATGTGGAACTGAGAATCCCGACGGCTTGCACCTGAAATTCGAATACGGTTCCGGTACCGCGCAAACAACATTCAGGCCGACGTTTCGATATGCGGGTTGGACAACGAGGCTGCACGGCGGCATCGTCGCAACGCTGATTGACGAGGTAATGGCGCATGCAGCGATCTCCGCGGGCATTCGGGCCGTCACCGGCAGATTAGAGATTCGTTATCGCAAGCCCGCGCCGCTCGATGCAACGCTCGTCGCGCGTGGCCGTCTCGAGAGCAGGCGAGGCCGCATGCTGATCCTCGCAGCGAGCGTCATGGGAGAAGATGGCACGCTCTATGCGGAAGGCCAGGGGAGGTTCGTCGCCGATGACCCAGGCGGGCACTGACGCGCGGGCCGGCACCAAGACGATCGCGTCAAATCGTAAGGCCTTTCACGAGTATTCTATTCAGGACACCTACGAGGCGGGATTGGTCCTCACCGGCACCGAGGTCAAGAGCTTGCGCAGCCAAGGCTGCACGCTCGTCGAAGGATTCGTTCGCATCAAAGGGGGCGAGGCGTGGCTCGTCAACGTCCACATCCCACCGTACGAGCAAGGCACGTTTTTTTCGCAGCACGAGCCACGCCGCGATCGCAAGTTGCTTCTTCACGCTCGGGAGCTCCAGCGTCTCGTTGGCAAGCTGCAGGAGAAGGGCCTGACGCTGTTACCGCTGCGCCTCTACTTCCGCAAAAACCGCGTCAAGGTGGAACTAGGGCTTGGGCGAGGCAAGAAATTGCATGACAAGCGAGAGGCAATTCGCGAACGCGAAGTACGCCGCGAGATCGAACGTGCGGCGCGCAGACGCTGACGGCGAGAATCAGCTTGCCGGGCTCGCCGAACGCTTTGGGCGCGCCTGCGAGTTCTTGCGCGTGCCGCTGGATGGTCCTTTGGTCGTTGCATGCTCGGGGGGTGCAGACAGTGCCGCCGCGCTGTTGCTCACGCGCCGCGTCGCTCCACATGCCGAACTCATCGCGTGCTATGTTGATCACGCAATCCGACCGCCCGCAAGCATCGCGCGCGATATCGCCGCAGTCCGCGCACAGGCGCGGGCTGCAAACGCGTCCGTTCACGTCAGCCGCGTTTCGTTGGGTGGTAAAGCAGCGGGCTCCCCGGAGGAGCGGGCACGTACCGCTCGTTACCGCGAACTCGCGGCGGTTGCTGCTCGGTCGGGCGCCGGCTATGTGATCTGCGGCCATCAACAAGATGACGTGGCGGAGACCTCGCTTCTGGCACTCGCTCGCGGCAGCGGCATCGACGGCGTCGCCGCGATGCGGCCGTTGCGCATGCTGGCGGACGGGCTGACGCTCGCCCGCCCGCTCTTGTGGGCCACGAAACTTCAGTGCCGCGAATTGCTTCGCGCGCTTCGCATTCCTGTATCAGAAGATGAAACGAACGCCGACACGCGCATTCCGCGCAACGCGGTTCGTAACTTTGTCGCTCAAATTGAAGAGGTACTGCCCGGAGCATCGCGCGGCATGTCACGATCTGCAGCGCTGCTTTCAGATGATAAAGAGCTACTCGATGTCTTGACCGCCGCAACCTGGCAGCGATCGCGCATTGGAGATTCCCACATGCTCTCCGCCACCGCGCTGCGGCGTTTACCTATAGCGCTCGCTCGCCGGGTTATTCGCCACGCCACGATGATGAGCGGCGCGAGCCTGCGTGGTTTTTCCTTCGAGCACTGTAACGCGATCGCAACGGCGATCAAAGAGAAGCGTGGCGGTCGTTACCACGCAGGCAGCGCAACCGTCGTGCTCTCAGCCGGAAAGCTCGCCGTGATGCGCGACGGCGAT
>DASZFB010000169.1:0-6224 GCA_035940275.1 Candidatus Eremiobacteraceae bacterium
GGTAGTTATCAGTTCGCTCACTACGTGAGTCCTGGAAATTCCAGTGGCCCTCCCGGATCGCTCGCGTCCACCATCACGATCGCATTTAACGGCGTAGCGAGCGGCTCCTCATTTCGGCCGCCGGTTTCATCTTTGCATACCGACGGAATCTTCATCTACATGCTCGACGCGAATGGCAAACTCGTGTTGTTCTCGGCGTTCTAGGCTCGTGGCCCTGCGCGCATCCGCACGGACCTTGCGACCGGAAACGGTTTCCTCAATGCTGTCGCGGCTGCGCAGCGTCGCGGCTGCCGATCCCTCTGTTGCCGAATATGCGCGGCTGCTAATCGCGCCGCTCGAACGGGAAGACGAGGAACGGGGGAACAACCTGGCCGCGACCTTACGTGCGTATTATGACTGCGGTGCCAGAGTGGACAAGACCGCAGACGCGCTTTTCTTGCACCGCAATAGCGTCCGCTATCGGCTGGATCGCATCCGCTTGCTCGTCGGTCTCGATATCGATCAGCCTCACGTTATTGCGGCGCTGACAATCGCGCTTGCGTGTCGCGAGTGTGTGGCTAAGGAACAAACAAATGCAGGTTAGCGCACGGAACAAACTCCCCGGCGTCGTGCAAGAGATCAAGACCGACGGTTTAATGGCCAAAGTCAGCGTGCGAATCGGCGACAATCATCTCGTCGCCCTCATCACCGCCGAAGCAGCCGCCGAGATGGGCCTGAAAGTTGGCGATGAAGCGACGGCGCTGATCAAGTCGACGTCGGTGCTGCTGGCGAAGGCCGTCTAAGGTTCGCACGCGCGCGAATTCGCGCGACTACCTTTTTACTTTTGCCTTTGCCTCGAGGCGATCGAGACGGTCGAGAAGCGACTTGTTGCTTTCGCGCAAGCTATCGATCTCGCCGCGTAGCTCCTTCACTTCTGCCGGTTTTTCCAAGGACTCCGTGATGGCGCGGGCCGCTTTCGCCGCAGCGCTCTTGAGTCGTCCGTCCACGTCTTGCGATGCAAGGCGATTGAGCACTCCGACGGATTCTGGATCGCGAAGGGTCGCCAAAGCATCGACCGCCGCCAGACGCGCGTAGAAATTCTTGTCGTCAAGCAAATCGACGATCCGGGCGCGGACGTTCTTCTTCCCCTCGCCCAGCTTGCCGAGTGCCCCGATCGCCACCTCACGGGCAAAGGGCGGCTTTCCATATTCCGACCACGACAGTAACAGTGGGATAGCACGCTCGTCGCCCAGTTCGGCAAAACCGCGCATGGCGCCGCAGCGTATCACGTCGTTGTACGAATCTTTTTCCAGCGCCTTAACGAGAAGGGCGTACGCCTTTTTCGAGCGCGTTTTGCCGATTGAGGTCGCGGCCTCCGCCTCTACGAAGTAGGACGCGTCACGCGCGAGCATCGGCGCAAGCGCATCGCATGCTTCCTCGCCGCGAAATTCGCCAAGCGCGCGTGCGACGGCGCGACGAGCTTTGGGGTGACCGACCTTGCGTGCGTCGACAAGCGCTTTAAAGGCACGCTCGCTGCGGATCGTACCCAGCGTCTGCGCGGCCATTGCTTTCACGCCCCAGAAACTGCGGCCGGCGAGCAAACGGCCAAGCGCATCGACCACTTCCGTTGTCGGGCTCTTTGCGAGCGCACGAATTGCATCGACCCGTCCGCACAGATTCTTCTCCGCCAGGCTCTGCCGAATCAGCATCTCGAAGGGGACGTGAAGTTCCATGGTCTTGAGAATATCGCCATCTGGGTCGAAGCTGAAAATGTCGGGCCGCTGATCCAACGCGAACGTGAAGGTCTGCTCCTTTTGCTCTAAGTTGGCCACGAATCGACGCTCGGTCTTGCCCGTCACAAATGCCACCGTGACGGGCAGTGTAAAGACGGGCGTACCGTCAGTCGTATCTTGCGTCTGCTCGACCCGTACGGCTGCAGAGTTCGTCAACTCATCCCACTGGTACGTGACGCGGAAGGCGGGATGCCCACCTTTGAATACCCATTGGTCAAAGAACGGCAGCATGTTGCGTCCGGTGACCGATTCGATGGAACGCACGAGATCGACCGTCTCGACGTTCTCCAGCTTATGATCTTCGACGTAGCGGTTGATCGAGCGCCACCAGAGATCATCACCGAGCGTGCGCCGGATCGTGTGCAGGACGCTCGCACCTTTCTCATACAAGTGCCGATCGAAAAGTTCGATCGGCTCCGCGTAGACGTTGGTCACGATTGGACGCCGGTATTCCCTGTTGTCCTCTTCAAAATACCGCGCCGCGAGCTGCAACCGGTAAAAGTCAAATTCGTCACTACCCAGATCGAATTCGCGGAAGAGCGCTTCGAAGTACGTGGCAAACCCTTCGTTGAGCCAGGCGTGCGACCAATCTTTGCACGTGAGCAGGTCGCCGAACCACTGGTGAGCGAGCTCGTGCGCGACAAGTGAGTCGCTCGAAAAATCCAGATGAGCGCGCGCGTCGTGCAGCGTCGTATCTGTCTGTGTCGTGGCCGTCGTATTCTCCATGCCGCCGAAGACAAAATCGGCTACCGCTATCTGTGCATACTTTGAGTACGGATATGGCACGCCGATTCGATCGGAAAAGAACTTGACCATCTTCGGCGTCTTGCCAAACGATCGCGCGCCGTCGGCCTCGCGACCGGGAACGACGTAGTAGGAAACAGGCAGATCGCCTAGCTTGTCGGTGTGCTCGGAGAACTCTCCGGCAACACACGACACAAGATAGGTAACGTGAGGTGTGTCCATCTTCCAATGATAGGTCTTCGTCTTGGCGGTCTTATTTGCGGTCGTCGAGACAAGCGTGCCGTTGCTGAGCACAAAAAAATTTGACGGCACGGTGGCGGTGACTTCGGTCGTCGCCCTTGCGTTCGGGTAATCGATGCACGGAAACCAGTAATGCGCATCCTGGTCCTGGCCTTGCGTCCACACTTGCAGCGGTTTTTTGGGATACGCCTTGTCCGGAGAAATGAAGTAAATGCCTTGACTGGGCTGACGCGCTTCGTAGTCGACGATCACGGAGCTCGATTTTCCCGGTTGGAGAGCGTGGCCCAGATCGATGATGAGCCGCCCGCCAATTGTCTCGAACTGCAATTTTTTGTCTGCGTTGCGCACCGCTTTGATGTGCAAGTGATCAACGTCCATCTCAAGCGTGCGCAATGGCTTTCCGACGGCGGCGAAAGTCGTGCGGCAGCTGCCAAACAGGATATGTTCTTTGAAATCAAACGAGAGGGTCAGAGCGATGTGTCCGATGGCCGCCGGACGATCGGGTGCGTAGCGCGGCTTGGCACCGGGCAAAGCGAAAGGCCGCCGGCCGAATCCGGCAGCTGAGTTGGCGGCGCGACGGCAGTAGGCTTCGTTCATCTATCGGGCTGCGGCGAGTTCTTTTCGCTCTGCAGTCACAGTTTGAACAACCTTCGGCGGTGCGAACTCGAAATGGTCGTGCTCTGCGGTGAAATAACCCAGTCCTTGCGTCGCGGTACGCAGCTCGGTAAGATAACGAGACATTTCGGCTTGCGGCACGAGAGCCTTCACGACGTCGCATCCTCTGCGTTGCTCGCTCGGTCCGTAGTTGAGGATTTGGCCGCGATGACCACTGATCTGCTGCAGCACCGCGCTCGTGTACGAGGTTGGCACCGTAATCTCGATGCGCTGAATCGGCTCGAGGAGCACTGGGTGGCACTTTGGCATCCCCTCGCGCATGGCGAGCGAGGCTGCAAGCTTGAACGACATTTCGTTTGAGTCGACCGTGTGGTAGGAACCGTCAGTGAGGGTCACGTGCACGTCGACGACAGGAAAGCCTCCGATCGGGCCCTTTTCGAGTGCTTCGCGCACGCCTTTTTCGACGCCGGGGAAAAACTGCTTGGGCACGGACCCGCCCACAACTTTTTCGTCGAACTTGAAACCGGTCCCGCGCGGTAAGGGCTGGATATCCAGGTGCACGTCGCCGAACATCCCATGGCCACCGGTCTGATGCTTGTAACGGCCTTGTTGCTGCGTTTTGCCGGTGATGGTTTCGCGATAGGGCACTTGCGGTAACTGGGTATCGAGTTTCACACCGTACTTGCGCTGCAGTCGCTCGACGGTCACGCTGAGGTGCATCTCGCCATAACCGCGCAGCACGAGTTCGTCGGTGAACGCCTCACGCTCGACCGCGAGTGTAGGATCCTCTTCGCGCATGCGCACGAGCAGCTGCGAAAGCTTGGCTTCATCGGACCGTTCGTGCGGACGCAGAGCCAGCGAGAACGCAGGCTTGGGTAATTTGTGCGCAGGCATTTTTGTCTTGGTACCGTTCGAACACAACGTATCGCCCGTAACCGTTGTGTCCAAGCGCGCAATCGCGACGATGCTGCCTGGTCCCGCGGTCGTTGCCGCGGATTGGTTCTTCCCGAGAAGCCAGTAGAGACCACCGGGCCGCTCTTTGACGTCGCGGTTGACGTTGAGAAGCGCCGTATCCGGACTGAGCGTTCCGGAGAAGACGCGAACGATAGACAGTTTACCGCTTTGGGGATGCACGGTCGTTTTGCAAACCTGCGCGACAACAGGACCCGTGGCGTTTGGTTCGACTGAGGTGCCCGTTTGGTCGTTGCGGCGAACGTTCGATGCGTCCGGAAATTGACGGACGATGAGGTCGAGCAGCTCGGGTACTCCCCACCCTCGTATGCCGCTGCCGACAACGACGGGGATAATCTTATCAGCGCTGACGTCGGTTTCGAGGTCGTGCTCGATCTCCTCGAGCGGCGGTTCCTTGCCTTCAAGAACTTCTTCCATGAGGTGGTCGTCGAAATCGGCGAGCGCCTCAAGCAACTCTTCATGGTTTTTTACTGCGAGTGGTTCGGTCAGGGTCGTGGGCGTCGACTTCCCCTCGCCGTATTTGTACGTTTTCATCGTGACGACGTCGACGTATCCCGAGAGGTTTTCGCCTTGGCCGATCGGCGCTTGTTCCGCCACAACATGGTTGCCAAATCGCTGACGGAGCGCGGAATACGTCGCCATGAAATCCGCGCCCGGCCGGTCGAGTCGATTGATCATGAAACAGTGCGGAATGTGTAACGATTCAAGATAGTCTACAAGAGTTTCAACTTGCGCGAGCCGGTTGGGATCCGCTTCAACAACGACGACCGCCGCGTCCGCCGCCTGCAACGCAAACTTGGTCTCTTCAAGAAAATCGACTGCTCCCGGGCAGTCGATGATGTTTACGCGCACGCCGCCGCTCGTGAGATGGGCGAAGTTAGGAGCGACCGACATTTGATGAGCATGCGATTCGGGATCGTGATCGGTTGTCGCCGTACCGTCGACGACCGAACCCTTACGCGGAATCGCCTGAGTGTATGCGAGCAGCGCTTCGACGAGCGTTGACTTGCCGCTATGATGCGGCCCTACAAAGGCGACATTCCTGATGCCTTGGGCTTGCGCTGCAGCCATCACGTACCTCCGTCGAGAAAGGGGAAGAGCGGATTCGACGCGGGCGCAGCCGTGCCTTTCGGCCGCATCGTCCAGCGCAGCCACCGGGGGGTAGCTCGCGGCGCGGACGCGAAAAAATGCAAGCCATGAATGCGCGCGGTACGCTGAGCGTCAACGAAACATTCCTCTCCATTCAGGGCGAAGGCGGTCTCATTGGCGCTCCGACTCTCTTCATACGTCTTGACGGCTGCCCGCTGCGATGCAGCTGGTGTGACACGCCATACTCACTCGCCGGGGACGCTGGACAGGAGATGACTGTTGACGAGCTCGCGCGGCTTGCCGCCGATCGCCACCACGTCGTCATAACCGGAGGCGAGCCGCTGGCGCAAGATATCGCGCCGCTCGTGAAGGCGCTGCGAAATAACCACATCACGGTCGAGACCAGCGGCACGATCTTCGCCGATCTTCCTGACGTCGCGCTTTTTTCGATCAGCCCGAAAGTCGGCACATCGGGCTACACGCCCAAACCCGTAGTATTGCGCAAGTTCTGTGCATCGGCACCGGGCCGCATGCAGCTCAAATTTGTTATCGGGGATGCAGAAGATTTAGCACAAGCAGTCGCGCTGCTCGCTTCGCTGGGCGATGCATTGCCCGAAGGCACGCCGATCGTGCTGCAGCCGGAAAGCGGCCGCGCGGGGAGCGGCGAGTCGTACATGCGGTTCTTGGAATGGATGACGGGAGCAGTCTTGGAGGATGCAGCCTGGAAGCGATACGACGTGCGCGTCCTTCCACAACTGCACTATCTGCTGTGGCACGGAACACCGGGCCGAT
>DASZFB010000170.1:0-2130 GCA_035940275.1 Candidatus Eremiobacteraceae bacterium
GAGAAAAACAGAGACGGCAAGGTTTCCATTGCCGTGACGATGCCGAGCAGGAGCGGCGAATTCGTGATGCGCAAGACTAGCCAGCCAACAGCGACGATCTGCATCCACGTGCCGATGAGGGAGAAGATTTGGCCTGAAAAATACAGGCGGTAGTTGCGGTGGCGGAGCGCACTAAAGGTACGGCTCACCAACTTATTTCGCAGGGACGAGGGAAGCATCGGCAAAGATGGTCTCCGTTACGGCAACAAGTATGCCGATGACGATAGTACAACCTTTGCTGCGGACGTTGTATCGCACAGCGTCTTCACACGGGAAACGATAGGGGAAAAACGACGTGCCGAGATCACGGCGCTGGACAACGGAAGTCAGCCAGCAGGAATCGATCGGCAGCGGAGGCCGCGGGTCCACGAAGTGGGAACCGACGCTTGCGTTCCCCAAAACGGGCGCACACCGAGCGACGCTGGGTGATCGCCTCTTCGCTGAAGTGCATATCGACGTCAAACTGCAACAAGAGCGCGAAAACGTCAGGACCGATAGCATGGACAGCACGACCTCTCGCATGACGACCCCGTTTGTCGAGAGTGTCGTGTACGATTACATGGGTGTCGAGGGCAAGACGCTCATCATTCGCGAAACCTCGCGCCAGGGCGAGCGCATCGAGCGTTCACAACTGACGGTCAGCCTGCGGGAAGGCGAGCCGACAAAAATTCGATTTCCGTCGGGTGTCGTGAGCGTCGAGATTGACGACGAACAGGTCGCTATTGTTCGCTGGATTGGCCCATAACCGATAAGGAGGTCTGACGTGCCCCGGACAGCATTACGCGTCGGGACATGCGGCGCAATTCCAGGCGAGCTCAGCTACGGAACCTTTGATGGACTTGAGCTCCCTACGGGTGGCACGGAATTGCTACCTGTCGTCATCGCGCAAGGCCACGAGGATGGCCCTGTCTTCTGGCTTACGGCGAACATCCACGGCAATGAAGTCTCCGGAATTCCGGTCATCCACCGCGTGCTCACCAAGGAACTCGCGCGCAACTTGCGGGGGACGGTCGTGGCATTGCCAACGCTGAATCCCGCCGGGCTTCGAACGAACCGCCGCCATCCGTACTACGACGACCGAGATCCAAACCGCACCTTCCCCGGCATGCGTCGCGACACCGGTGAGAAACGGGAACCGACAGTCTACGAGCGCCTGAGCGCACGTCTGCTCGATGCCATTCGCGAGTCGGCAAATTACTACGTCGATCTCCACACGGCGTCGATCATGTCGGTGCCATTTTCCATTCGCGATCGCGTCCTCTATAGGAAGGAATCCGAAAAGGCCGAGGCAGTCGCACTGTCCGCCCGGCTCGATGAAATGGTTGAAGCCTTTGGCTTCCCGGCCGTCATGGAATACCGCGTGGGGGGGTACATCGCCCGGGAGCTCCACCGGTCGACAACGGGCGCTGCGCTGCAAGAGCTACGGTTACCCGCGTTTACGGTCGAATTGGGCCCGCACACGGTCGTGGACGAACGGAGCGTGCGCGCGGCCGTCATCGGAATCCGCAATCTCTTGCGCTGGGCCGGCATGATGCCCGGCGAGCGGGAGGCGATGCCACTGCTCCCCGCGCCTGCGACCAAGCAGCGTTTGCGCCGTGAAGACGGCCCCTACGCGGCTAGCTCCGGCATTCTCGACTACCGTGTTCAAGCCGGTGCGAGCCTACTTGCCGGCGGCGTGATAGCCGATATCCGCGACATTTGGGGGCGGCCCATCGGCGATGGCGTGGTCAAAGTCGAGGTCGAATCCTGGATCATCAGCATCGAGGACGGCGTGCTTGCCTATCCGGGTGCTGCGATAGCTCACGTCGGGGTGGTAGAAGATTCCCCGGTTGTGGATGTGTGGCCACCCTAACCATTGAATAACCGAGGCGGTGAGACGATAACTAACATGTGGGCTCCAACGAGGCGAGCAAAATAGAACCTAATCGTCCGGCGGCAGGCAGGCAGCCTGCCGCATTCGTGCCACGGCTGGCTTTGCGCACTGTACTCGGCTCCTTTATTGCGCTGAGTCTTTTCGCATCCGCCGGCAGCTCGGCTGACATCGCCGCCATGTACTCTCGTGCGGCCGAAGTTAACGCCCAACTCTTTTTC
>DASZFB010000171.1:0-3054 GCA_035940275.1 Candidatus Eremiobacteraceae bacterium
ACTTCGTGAGGCTTTCACCGACGAGAACGACGTTCGAGCCGAGTTGATTCGAAAGCGCGGATTGCGCACCCGGCGTGCACCCCGCCGCAAGCATCGCAACTGCAACGACCGGCCACACTGATCTCACACCCATGTCGGCAATGTATCCAACAGCCCTGAAAGGCAAATGAAAACGCCGCCCTAAATAGGCGCAAAATGACCGCGAAGCATGCGAAGGAGACATACCCGTTTACGCCAGACCGGGCGAAGAACGAGCTACTGGCGCGCAGCGGTACCGCGCTGCTCATCGGGATGTGCCTCGATCAGCAGGTGCGTACAGAGAAAGCGATGAGTGGGCCGTACGACCTACGCGAGCGCATTGGGACACTCGACGCAAAGAAGATTGCTGCCATGCCGTCGTCCAAACTCGACGCCGCATTCCGGCGTACTCCTGCATTGCACAGATATCCGGGCATGATGGCCAAACGCGTACGCACGCTGTGTGCGATCATCGCTAAGGAATATTCGAACGATGGTGCACGCGTTTGGGAAGAAGCGGAAACTGCTGACGGCCTTTACGATCGTTTTAGATCGCTGCCCGGCTTCGGTGACGGCAAAGCCGCCACCGGAGTCTACGTGTTAGCGAAGTACGGGAAGAAGAAGCTTCCGGGTTGGCGGCGCTATGAGTGCGAGCAAGATTTACCGTGGGAGTTCAAAGCCGGCAAAAAAATTGTGAAGTGAATCGTTCACAAGTCCCGGCTGCTCGAGACTCGGCAAATGCGCTGCGTCGGGTATCGCAACAAACTTCGCGCCTGGAATTGCCGCAGCCATCTCTCGAGCCTCGGCCTCCGGAACGATCGTGTCCTCGAGCCCGTGAATCACCACAGCCGGCACGCGAATTGCACCGAGGAGCCCGGTTGAATCCGGACGGTTCGCCATCGCTCGTTGAGCTGCGATTACGCCGCGGGGGCTGGCCTCGTTTACCATCTTTCGAACGTCCGCGACGACACGTGGTCGCGCGCTCATCGTCACCGGCGACAATGCACTTGGCGGCCACTCCTCAACAAGAAAGCCACAACCCTCGCGCTCCACTCGCTGCGCAAGAGCGACCCGCTTCGCGCGTCCTTGTTCTGTGTCCGCGCTTGCCCTAGTGTTGATCAACGCAAGACCGCTAACAAATTCGGGTGCGACGCGCAGCAGCGCAAAGGCCAAGTAACCGCCCATCGAGCACCCCGCCACGACGGCGTGACTGACTCCGCTCGCGCTTGCCTCTTCATATACAATCCTCGCCAGGCCGTCCAAGTCGTCGACCGCGTTCGCTGCCGCGGAGGCTCCGAACCCAGGGAGATCCGGCCCGAGGGAAGCGACCATGCCCGAGAGGGCGGCCCATTGGCCTTCCCACATCGCGGAGTTGAGCGGGAACGCATGCAGCCACAAGACCGGAAAACCGTTGCCCGCGGTTCGAAATATGACGCGCGTCATACCCGGACGGTCCAGCCTGTGCCTGTCACCGGAAATCTCCTTTGATTAGTCGACCCGCCGAAATGTTACACCCCCGCATGCGCAAGGTTCAATCTCAAACGACAAAGCGTACTCTATCCACTCTTTGCCGCACGACAGACATCTGTACGTGCCGGGTCCGGCGAGCTGACCCACCGTGAACGTCGTCTCATCCATGCGGTCCAGTTTTACATCCGCGACACAAAATCACTCCATGTCTAGTCGTATGACCATGCAAGACTCAATCGACTCCTTCCTCGAGAAACTACTTGACGGACCGGTAGAACCGAACGCCGATGCGTGGAATCGTTTTGGCGAGCACTCCGAGCAAGGCATACGCTGCCCGCTCTTCAAGACTGACAAAATGTGCTCGGCATGCTGCGAGCATTTCACGCGCGATCTCTTCGACGGTGCGCGCATCGAGTCTGCATTCGACGACGCCTACACACGCTTTCGCCTCACCGCACGCCGCGAAGTGAGCCGTCCGGTCTTCCGTCACCTGGCTTCGTATGCATGCCGCCGCTGCCCGAACAACCCGATGCGCGAAGTCCCGGCGAATGAAGTAGACGCCGAAACCGAGTAGGCAGACAAAAGAGCAACAAGTATAAAGAGGACGGCCAGTGGCCGTCCTCTCACTTTTTTACGCGCCCACGTTTTAGGCGGGAACCTCAGGTTTATACGTACCGAAGTTCCACGCGTATCCCTCGAGATCGAGCGCTTGGAAGTCATGCGAGCCATAATCGGTGTCGAAGGGCTCGCGCGTGATCTTCGCGCCCGCGGCAGCCGCTCGCGCGTGTAGCGAGTCGACAGCAGCCGCATCCGGGAGGGCCACGTAGATCCCTCCAGTGAGCGCCCCGACCTCCTTGGGCGAGCGGACAGGGTAATCGTCGTCGCGGCTATTGCCGATCATGATCACGTTGCCGGCGACGAGTAATTCCGCGTGGCCGACTGTACCGTCGTCGGCGTCGTACAGCACGATGCGCTGTGCGCCGAAGGCGTCCTCCAGCCACGCAATCGCTGCGCGGGCATCGGTGTAGCGGAAGCTCGGAAAAATGGTCTGCCCTGCTGCAATGGAGACTTGCGTCATGTCATCCCCCTAATCCAATGGAAGCTCAAATGTAGCTTTTGAGTCGGACACTACTTGTTCCCGGGCATACCTGCCTTAAACTAGATTAAGCTCTTGCGAAAGCAGACTTGCCGTTCGACTTCCGTGTAACCCAAGCGAATGTGAGCTTGCTGGCCTTCAACATTCTCAAGAATAGAATCAGATGCCATTTCAGAGCATCCTTGCGAGCGCGCCCAGTCTTCCGCAACCTTAACAAGTTCCCGCCCGGTGCCCGTCTTGCGATGTTCGGGCGCGACATACCATCCTTCGATATAGCCTACCGGACTTGTCTCGCATCCCTCGGCGTACAGCCGCAGACCAACCTCGATGAATCCTGTCAATCGCTCACCTTCTTCGCTGACAAATATAGTAAAGCGATCGTTTTGCGATACGAGTTCTTCGCATTCGCGCGCGTTCTCGGACGCGGACAATGAAGGCCACAACGCAATGCGCATGGGTTTCCACGCCGG
>DASZFB010000172.1:0-1615 GCA_035940275.1 Candidatus Eremiobacteraceae bacterium
GCGGTCTTGAGGTTGATGATCAACTCGAACTTGGTGGGCTGCTGCACCGGCAGGTCGGCGGGTTTCTCGCCCTTAAGAATCCGCCCGGTGTAAACGCCGACCTGGCGAACCAAGTCAAAAACGCTCGGTCCAGAGCTCATCAGCCCGCCTGCTTCGACTTCCGGGCGATCCCAATAGATCGTCCATTGTGTCGAAAGATTATCCGGTTGTGGGCTGCCACGTGACGCAACGGTTGGTGTCAGAGCTCACCCGACGCGGGATTGTCTGTATCCCTACCACGGGACAATCGCTCGAGCGCCGCAATCCGATTCATCGGCAGGGGATACGCTGAGAAGGGATTGTCGCGCCGGGGGCCTACAAAACGCTTGCCGAAAGTCAAGAGCGCCTTCGCAATTGGGTTGTTCGCCGGGTCCCCGAACTCCGCGTCGTCGGTCGAAGCGATCCTGAGGGCGGAGGCAAGCGCATCTGGCCGGCCGCTGAGGCGCGCCCCGCATTCATCTGCAGCGTATTCGCTGGCCCGGCTGATCGCCAATTGGATGAGGAAGGCGGCGGTCGGAGCAATAAACAGCAATAGCACCGAGCGGTCGATCCCAAGACCGACGAATAGGCCGACGAACGGCAGCAACGATATCGCGGCCGATAACGTCGCGGCAATCGTTTTGGTGAGTGTCGATCGTTGAAGCACATGAGCGAGCTCGTGAGAAAGTACGCCGGCAAGCTCATCGCGCCCGAGGCCATACAGAAGCCCGGTTGTGACGCAGATGGAAGAATGTCGATAATTGCGTCCGGTGGCGCTCGCATTGGCGTAAGGGCTGTCGATGACATAGAGGCGAGGCGTTGGGATTTTCGCGCGCTGCGAAAGCTCATGCAACAGAGTTGCAACGCTGCCCTCGTCAACTTCGCGAGCGCCGCGTTTTTTCGGCCCAAGCTCGTGGTCGTTCCAAAATCGCAGTAATTTGCTAATCGCGGTGCTGATCAAGCCATAGATCAAGCCGAGCGGCACGCCGAGCACGTAGCCCGCCGCCATTAACAGCAGCCAAAGCCCAATTACGCGTGCGACGGTATCCATGAGGCCTTGGTTATACCTTGCTTCGTCTTCGGCTCCCTCGGCTCAATCGTCGACTTGTGCCTGCGGAACCAACAATCCCGTGCCACCACAGTCTCGAAATCGTCCGGCGGCTCACATTGTACGAGCGCGCGATCTCGCCGAGCGTTTCTTTTTCGGCGTTCACACGCTTGATCACTTCGCGCTGCTGGTGAGTCGTGAGGGTCCGTGGCCGAATCCATGGGCTGCCGCACAGAGGCCGCTGCCGCCGCGTCGGGTCCACCTCAGTGAGCGGACCCGCTGGCCCGGCGGTCGGTGTTTCCGGGTTGGGCCAACAACCGACAATATGCACCGCAGCAAAAACCTCTATTCCATGACCTCGTCGGCGATGGCGAGGATACCGTCTGGGATCGTTAGCCCCATCGCCCTCGCGGTCCGCAAGTTGATGATGAATTCGAACTTGGTCGGTAGCATAACCGGCATGTCTGCCGGTTTCTCGCCCTTCAAGACGCGGCCCGTATAGACACCAACCTGACGATAGGAATCGCTCATACTCGGCCCGTAGGACAT
>DASZFB010000173.1:0-3723 GCA_035940275.1 Candidatus Eremiobacteraceae bacterium
AACTTTTTGGTCTCGTGCGGGCGCGCCGGTCGAAACGGATGAGCGCTATGACCTCATTGTCGTCGGGTCGGGGATGAGCGGCCTTGCGGCTGCGCATTTCTATCGCCGGCAAAAGCCGAGCGCACGGATTCTTATTCTTGATAATCACGACGATTTCGGTGGACACGCTCGCCGCGACGAATTCCGCCCACGCGGGCGACTCCTTGTGACCAACGCCGGCACGTTGATGATCGACTCGCCGCTGCCTTATAGCAAAGTGGCGCGCGGCTTGCTCGATGAGCTCGGCATCAATCCACCAGCGCTTGCGGCCAGAGACGACCGCTATGAATACTACAAAGGCTTGCGCGCGGGCTTTTTCTTTGACAAAGAGACCTTCGGAACCGAACGCCTCGTCGTTGGTTTTCCAGGCGAGTTTTTCGGCGACTCATCGAGCCCGACTTTATGGAAGTCATTCCTTGAACAGACGCCGCTCTCGCCGGCTTCGCAGCATGACATTCTCCGGTTCGAAACTGCAAAGATCGACTACATGCCTGGTTTGACGTCCGATCAAAAGAAAGAACGGCTCTCGCGGATCAGCTACCGGTCTTTTTTACTCGATTATGCTCGCGTGCACCCGAGTGTCATCGCGTTCTACGCCGCTCGCACGCACGAGTTGTGGGGTGTTGGCATCGACGCAGTTCCCGCGCTCGATTGCTGGGGCGTCGGCTACCCCGGATTCCAAGGTATGAATCTGACAGAGACGCCGTATCATCGAATGGGCTTTACCGCCAAAGGCTACTCGACCCCAAATCAACCCGAGTACAGATTTCATTTTCCGGACGGCAACGCGTCTATTGCTCGTCTTTTGGTCCGTCAACTCATTCCCGGCAGCCTGAGTGGCAACACCGTCGAAGATGTCGTGACAGCGCGAGCCGATTACACGAAACTCGATCAACCTGGCTCGCGCGTGCGGATCCGGCTTTCCAGCACCGTTGTACGCGTCGCCGACGCGGGAGCCGCACAAGGAACGCAGGTCGACGTATGGTATGCGCGGGGTCCACGAGTGTACAAGGTGCGGGCGCGCAACGTGGTCATGGCTGGATGGAACATGATGATCCCCTACATTGTGACGACATTGCCGCCAGAACAACAAGCGGCGCTCCATTATGGCGTGAAGGTGCCTCTCGTCTACACGGCCGTCGCGGTGCGCAACTGGCAGTCATTTCACAAGCTCGGCGTCCAGATCGTCTACACTCCGGGCATGTTCCATAGCAATCTTCACCTCGACATCCCCGTTGACATTGGTACGTACAAGTCTCCGAAATCGCCGGACGAACCCATCGTCGTGCGCATGCTGCGAACACCCTGTAAGCCTGGTTTGTCGGAGCGAGACCAACATCGCGTGGGCCGTGCCGAGTTGCTCACTGAATCCTTCCAAACGTTCGAGCGCAACATCCGAACGCAGCTAGCCCGCGTGCTCAGTCCCGGCGGCTTTGACCCAGCGCGCGACATTGAAGCAATCACTGTGAACCGGTGGTCGCACGGCTACGCATACGAGTACAACCCACTCTTCGATCCCGATTCGTTTTTTGACGGTGGTGTTACGCCAAACGAAGTCGCGCGCCGTCGATTCGGGCGCATCGCTATCGCAAACTCAGATGCGGCGGCCGCCGCCTACACCGATCAAGCGATCGATCAAGGATACCGAGCGGTTCAGGAACTACTCGCGCTCGACTAATATCTAAAGTGGTCGACTTTACGTGGACGGCTGTGTGGACCTTACGTGGACGGCTGTGTAGCGGTCGACTTTATGTCGACCGTACGCTCGTATTCCATTGCCTCGGTATAGTATGAGCTCTTGTAGTGCCGCCTGTACAAAAACATTGGGACAAAACCGAGGAGCAGCAAGCCGATGACTGCCGCATCCGATCGAAACCCAGCGATAGCAAGCTGCCATGCCGCGACGACAAAAACGAAAAGGGCTGATGCGACCGGCCATGCGCAGCGCAGCCACCACATCCCCTTCTCGACCCGATTTGACTCACGATAGTATCGCGCGCACGCAAAACCAGAGAGACCGTAATAGATGGCGATCATCACAGCGATGGCCTTGATCGTATCGTTGAGTATCTGGTTCACGCTCGTGCTCGTTGCTGCGAGCGCAAACAAGGCGATGGTGACGGCACTGAGCACAATCGTCGCATTCCAGGGCGTGAGATAGCGCGAATTCAAATACGCAAAACGCTCGTCGAGCACGCGATCTCTCCCCATGGAGAACATTGTCCTCGCGCCTTGAACGAGGGAAACCTCGAGCACAGCGATGGTCGCGATCAAAATGACGACATAACCGACGAAGTCCCATTGCTTCGGCATCGCAGCATCAACAAATGCTACGAGAAGGTTAGAACTGGCAGCCGCGATCGCCTGAGGAGACATAATGAGTTGGACGGCGGTCTGACTCATCACAAAGAGCGCGAGTATGATAACCATCCCCGCAATGCCGGACACGCCCGGCACCCGGTTTCGATTCTTCGTTTCTTCTGTAAGGTTGGATGAAATATCCCAACCCCAGAAATAGAATATAGAGACGAGGGCACCCTCCCAAAAGCTTTGCAGACCATGGTTTCCGACGGGACCAAACCACGACCACCCAAGATGGTTGACCGGGTTGGCGAATCCTTTGGTAAAGGCGAAACCGATGAACACGATGAGTCCGCCGATCTGAATCAGCGTCAACGTCTTCTGCACTTCAGCCGTCGCCTTGATGCCTAAAAGCACGATGGCGACGACGATAACGAACCACACGAGCCCGACGCCGGTGACCGCGAGCACACTCGTCTCGTACTTTGGTGCAAAGAGATGGAGCGTGGTTGATCCGAGCGGTAGCGATCCCACGACCATAAAGAGCACAATTGCGACAAGCAGCGACCAGCCCGAAAGAAAACCAAGCGTGGGATTTATGGTGCGGCCAACCCAACTGTACGCCGCTCCGGCATCGGAGCGCCATGAGTTGAGATAGAAGTACGCGAGCGCAATGCCGAACATCGGGATCGCGCCGAAGATTAATGAACCTGGGCCTGACATGCCAACCGCTACGACGAGCGGCAAGGTGTTGGTAGCAAACCCATTGGCCGGCGACGCTGACGACACGGCGATCAACGTCGAGTCGAACCCTGTCAGCGCGTTACGCTGGAGTTGCTGAATCTGCATTATCTGCGTATATATGCTCGTCCACAAGCGGCGCGTACTGTGAAGGTCGACGTGTTGAAACAAGACCAAACTCAAGCCAGTCGCGGCGCTGGTCGAGGTCGAGATCGGCAACGATCACTGCGTCAGCATCGCGCGGCGCCTGCACGATGACTCGGCCGTAAGGATCCGAAATGAACGATGAGCCGTAAAACTCGAGCGGTTCCTCACGGCCAATGCGATTGACGGCGACCATGAAGGTCGCGTTCGCGAGGCCGTTAGCGCGAATCATTTGTTCCCAGAGCGGTTGCGTATTGAATGAGCCGAGGTGTGGTTCGCTGCCGATCGCGGTGGGATAGACAATCACCTCCGCGCCGCGCAGCGAGTAGCAGCGCGCAAGTTCAGGAAACCACTGGTCCCAGCAGGTCGGAAATCCAAAGCGCGCTCCCAGGAACTCGATGACGGGAAACCCGCTGTCGCCTACGTCAAAATACTTGTCCTCATGATAACCGGGAAAGCATGGAATGTGCATTTTGCGCGTCCGTGCGAGCAACGTCC
>DASZFB010000174.1:0-4424 GCA_035940275.1 Candidatus Eremiobacteraceae bacterium
GTCATCGCGCCCAGCCTCTCGGGCCGCAACGGTGGTTACACTCGCATCGTGCGGACGCGCGTGCGCAAGGGCGACGCCGCCCCCATGGCGCAGATCGAGCTCCTTCAATAACCACCCGACTGACCTCTGAAGCAACGAACGCATTAAGCAACCGACCTTTGAAGCAACGGACCTTCAGGTCCGTTCTTTTTTCGTCTTCCACCGCAGGAAAATTGAGTGGATTGTCGCATAATCTGGGACTCATGAAGATGTCGACTCAGGCTTGGTGGCCCGGCTGCCCGCTCCGCAAGACAGCGGTGGGGTGCTGATGCACATCTAGACAGCACTTCACAAGTACTCTTCGGCGGGCTCGAAAGTTTTCGAGCCCGTTTTCTTTTTGGTTGAAAGCATGATCGCAGACATTGTTCCCGCAGCGCGGGTGAGTTCAAAGGAAATGCTCCTCGATGGCATCACGCCAATCGCGGCGTACGATGCCTTGCGCGGGCTCGTACCTGGGCCGTGCTTCTTGCTGGAAAGTTCGCCGGGAGCGGGCGAGCTCGCGCGGCATTCAATCATTGGTATCGGGGCAATTGGCCAACTTGTGGCCAGGGGCGGTGAGGTGACCGTCACCACGCCCGCAGGGACGGAAACGTTTGCCAGCGCCGCAGTGCTCGACGCCGCTCGTCGATTGCTTCAACTGTGCTCACCAGCCGCATGGAGCCTGGCGCATGCCCCGTTCCTTGGTGCCTACGGGGTCGCGACTTTTGAGTTTGCCGGATATTTCGAGCGCCTCGAGCAGCGGGAGCAACGGGGTCAATCTCGGCCTGACCTCCATCTGGTCGTTCCCGAATATGTCGTCATCTTCGATCACTACACGCACCTGGTTACGGTGGTCTCGCTCGGCCGGCACGCGGGCGAGAGCGGACACAACGGCATCGCCGCAGTTGCGGATACGCTTGCGACCGCGCGAATTTCCCCGCTGCCCTCGGGGCACGCAGGCGCCGAACTTCGTCCATGCGCCGCAGGTATTCCATTTCAGGCCATGGTTGCCGAGGCGAAATCGGCGATTCGCGATGGCGAGATCTTCCAGGTCGTTCTTTCGCAAGTGTGGAGCGCGGAGCTGAAAGCAGATCCCTTCAGCGTCTATCGCAGATTGCGGTCGATCAATCCATCACCATACATGTTCTATCTCGAGTTCGACCAACGCGTGCTGTTAGGCTCGTCTCCGGAGATGCTGTGCAAACTCGACGGCCGTCTGGCCCGCCTGCGTCCGCTCGCGGGCACACGACCGCGACCTGACTCAAGCGAGCAGGAGCGCGCCACGGCACGCGAGCTGCGGCGGGACCCTAAGGAATGCGCCGAACACATCATGCTAGTCGATCTCGGACGCAACGATCTCGGCCGCGTCTGTGATTACGGCAGCATCAAGGTGAGCGAGCTGCTTGCCGTCGAGCGTTACAGCCACGTCATGCATCTCGTGTCGGAAGTTCGCGGCGTCTTGCGCAGCGACCGTGATGCCTTCGATCTGTTTGCCGCCACGTTTCCCGCCGGGACGGTTTCGGGTGCCCCAAAGATTCGGGCGATGCAGCTTATCGCGCAACTGGAGGGTCGTCGCCGCGGGTCCTACGGCGGCAGCGTCGTGCGCTTCGGGTTCGATGGCTCGTTAGACGCGTGCATTGTGCTGCGCAGCGCCGAGATCAGCAATGGCGTCGCGTCAGTTAGCGCGGGTGCGGGCATCGTGGCGGATTCGGTACCGGAGCGCGAAGATGCAGAGTGCCAAGCAAAGGCCCGAGCGCTCGAGCGGGCGTTGCAGGGAGCAAGTGTGCCATGACGGCGCGCGTCTTGATCGCAGACAACTACGATTCGTTCACCTTTAACCTTGCGCAAGCGTTCGGGTCGTTTGGTGCCGATGTGTCGGTTGTGCGCAGCGATGCGATCGACCCAGGCAGCGTCCTGGAATCGCCGCCGCACGCGCTCGTAATTTCACCAGGCCCCGGACGTCCAGAAGGCGCAGGCGCATCGCTGGATCTCATCGCGACCCTCAGCGGGCGCTTACCGATTCTCGGCGTGTGTTTGGGTCATCAGGCAATCGGCGCTGCCTTCGGTGGACGAATCACGGGCGCACCGTCGATCGTTCACGGAAAGACGTCACGCATCACGCACGAAGGCGGTACTCTCTTTGAGGGCGTGCCCTCGCCCTTTTTAGCGACACGCTACCACTCGCTCGTTGTCGACGAATCGAGCATCGTCCACTCGGCGCTGCGCACAATTGCCCGCAGCCAGGACGGTCTTCTTATGGCGATCGCTCACTCCGAGCACCCGACATTTGGGGTGCAGTTCCATCCCGAATCGGTGCTGACGCGATATGGCGCGCGCATTCTCCGGAACTTTCTCGCGCTGGCAGAGCAACGTCAATGACGATCTCGACGCGCGCTTTCGGTCTCTCCGAGCAGATCGGCCATTGCGCGGCCGGCGGCCACTTGAGTGAAGACGAGATGCGCGAGGCGATCGGGCTCATTATGGATGGGCAGGCGACCGACGTGCAAGTCTCCGCGCTCCTTGTCGCGCTGCGTGTTAACGGAGAGACGGCAGAAGAAGTCGTCGGTGCGGCGCGTGCGATGCACGATCGCGCAGTGCACGTTCATTGCATACGGCGGCCGCTTGTGGACGTTTGCGGCACGGGCGGTGACGGCTTAGGTTCGTTCAATATTTCAACGGCAGTCGCGTTCGTTGTATCCGGAGCAGGCATAGCTGTGGCGAAGCACGGTAACAGAGCGATGTCAAGCCGGTCGGGGAGCGCCGATGTCTTAGAAGCGCTCGGCGTTGACTTGAACCTCGCAGCCGATCGCGCCGAGGCCTTGCTGGATCGTCATGGCATCGCGTTTCTCTTTGCGCAAAAACACCATCCCGCGATGCGCCGTGTGGCACCGGTACGCCGCGAGATTGGGATCCCGACGCTCTTCAATCTGCTTGGACCGCTGACGAATCCGGCCAACATTACTCATCAAGTTACCGGAGTTGCGCAAGAAAGCGCGGTGCCGCTCATGGCCGATGCACTGCGAGCGCTAGGCCGAGAACGAGCTGCGGTCGTGCGCGCGGATGACGGAATGGATGAAGTCTCTATCTCATGCGCAACGCGGGTCGTCGAATGGGATGGCCTGCGGCTGGCGCGCTATGTCATCGAGCCGGAGATGTTCGGCATGCGGCGGCTGCCGCTCAGCGAGATCGCGGGCGCAAGTCCGGAAGCGAATGCGAAGGTTATCGAGGACGTGCTCGCTGGCGAACTTGGTCCTCATCGCGACGTCGTGCTGCTGAACGCGGCTCTGGCACTCTACATCGCGGGTGCTGCAGAAGATATTCACGAGGGCGTTCGGGTCGCGCAGACCTCAATTGATTCCGGTTCTGCGCGGCGCGCCTTGCAGGCTCTTGTGGAGGCCGACACGTGAACTATCTAGACGCGATCGTTGCTCGGCGCAGGCGTGACATCGTTGCCGAAAAGCATTTCGTGCCCCTCGAAACGCTTCAGGCAATGGTCGCGGAACGTTCGGAGGTACGGGATTTCGAGCAAGCTCTCCGCGCCAATCCACCAGTCATCGTAGCAGAATTCAAGCGAGCGTCACCCTCGGCTGGGAATATTGCCGATGCTTGCGACCCAGGTGAGGTGGCGTGCGCGTTTGAGCGCGGTGGCGCCGCGGCCATTTCCGTCCTGACAGAGCCCAGACGGTTCCACGGAAGCTTCGCCGATCTGTGCACTGCGCGTGCGGCAATCCAGCTACCCGTTTTGTGTAAAGACTTCGTTCTCGATGACTTTCAAGTTTGGAAAGCGGCCGCATTTGGTGCCGACGCGATACTGCTCATTGCGGCGGTGCTCAGCGACGCGCATTTGCGTTCGCTTGCGTATCTCGCTAGTGGGCTGGGAGTCGCTGCGGTCATTGAAGTTCACACGGAAGAAGAAGTAGGGCGTGCCCTTCGCGCGGGGGCGAGAATTGTCGGCATCAACAATCGCAACCTCGAAACGTTCGACGTTGACACGAACGTCGCAATCCGCCTCTGTGCGAGCATCCCTCGGGACTGCCTCGTGATCGCAGAGAGCGGCTACTCCACCACCGCGCAGGTGGAGGTTGCGATGAATGCAGGCATACATGCCTTCCTCGTGGGTGAGGCGCTTATGCGGGCCGAGCAAAGAAACAATGCCGTGCGAGAGCTGCGTGAGGTGCACGCGTGGTCAGAGTGAAGATCTGCGGCATGATGAGTCGCGCTGACGTCGAGCTGTGTGTGAGCCAGGGTGTGGACGCGGTGGGATTCATCTTCGCGCCGGGCCCGCGGCTCATATCGATTAACCTGGCGGAACGGCTGACGAAGGCTGTGCCGCCGTTTGTCACAAGCGTCGGCGTCTTCGCCGGCAATGATGCAGCATTTATCAACGAAGCACTGCGGCGTTGCCG
>DASZFB010000175.1:0-2524 GCA_035940275.1 Candidatus Eremiobacteraceae bacterium
CCGGAAGTGGCACGCACGCTCGAGGGGCTCAACGTGCTCGCTGGGAGCGCCCCCGCATTCGTTCCGAACACGCCGAAGGTGCTACGCGTTGCGCGGACCTGTTACGATCATCTGGCCGGCACGACAGCTGTGGCACTTCGCGATCGCTTCGTGACGATCGGCTGGCTCACCGCTTCCAGCCAAGAAGATAGCGCCTACGACATCACTCCCAAGGGGGCCAAGGCTTTGGAGTCGCTCGGCATCGACCTCGCCGCAGCGCGCGCCACGCGCCGCCGCTTCGCGTACGCGTGCTTGGATTGGAGCGAACGGCGGCCGCATATCGGCGGCGCGGTGGGTGCCGCGCTCTTACAGCTTCTGCTGCACAAACGCTGGGTGTCGCAGCACGCCGATAGCCGCGCGATCTCCATCACGAGCCTCGGAAATCGCGAGTTGCAAAGGCGATTCGGTGTGTCTATCGAGGCTGACGACCAGAGCTAGGCCCCGTTTTTCAACCGCGTCCGGAAATGGCGTTCCTCGCTTGCTCGCAAGAAGGAGGGGTTCGTTGTGCCGGGTTTGAGGCCGAAGCGAAATTTGATACTAAATGACCATCGAGAAACCCTGAAGGCACGGTGCCGGCAGTCATTCAAATCGTACTCACGCATTGCTTACTGAAGGGGCATAGAACAATGATAAGTCTCAATGTGTTACAGCTAACTATGCGCGTGGTGACTGGGCTGATCATCCTTGGCGCGAGCGCGCTACCGCTCCGCGCGGCTGCGGCGACGAACTGGACCGTCATCGTGGGCGGTCATCCAGCCGATAACAGCGTGTACGCGAACGGATTCTATCCGCGCGAACTCACGATCCAAGTTGGCGATACTGTCACGTGGCAGTTTGAAGGATTTCATAACGTCACATTTTTGAGCGGCGCGACCCCGCAGTTCGCGATTAGCGATGGCGGTAAGATGTACGGCAACCCTAACGTGTTCTTTCCCGCCGGCGGCAATACGTATGATGGCGTTGGCTTTCGCAATTCAGGAACGCCACAAGGAGACGCGCCGTTTTCTTATTCGCTCACGTTCACCAAACCAGGACGCTATGAGTACGCCTGCACGATCCACGCAGGCATGGCCGGTGTTGTGAACGTGGTGCGAGATCCTGTCGCCGAAACGCCCGCAGCCGCACTCGGGCGCGGGCGAGCCGAGCAAGCGGCATCATTGGCTGCGGCGACAAGCGCTTACCAGGCCCTGAATCCAGAGCGCAACGGCTCGAACATAACTGTGCGATTGGTGGGCAACCGCGATGACCGATACTCGATTCTGCGCTTCACGCGCGACCCGTTATCAATTGCTGTTGGGACGACCGTCACGTGGACAGTGAACGATCCGTTCGAAATCCACACGGTGACGTTTACGAACGGCGAAGAGCATCTGGAGTTTATTATTCCGGTGCCGCAGCCGAACGGGCCGCCGAAGCTCGAATTGAATGCCGCCGTACTGACACCGACCAACAAGACGTCATATGACGGTACGGGATATGTGAACTCCGGTCTCCTGTTCCCAGCGGCCAACCCCGCGAGTCTGCCGTCATCATTTAGTTTGACGTTCACGAAACCAGGGCGCTATGAGTACTGGTGCCTCGTCCATAAAGATGCGGGTCAGCGCGGGATCATCATCGTGAAATAGGTTGACTTGCCATGAGTCGGCACGTCACCATCTCACCTACTCAAGCGCTGTTTGCGGAGAGTCTACTCTACGTCGATTGGCAAGAGCATCGCGATCTGTCCTGAGCCACAACCCTAGCTAGTCGGCCACGGCCTCGACGTCGAGAACGATGTCGACCTGCGGGCTTACCACGACGCCGCCGTCTGGCAGTTTGTCGTTCCACGCGACGCCGAAATCGTAGCGGTCGATGCGCGTATATCCAGTGAATCCGGCGCGCGTCTTGGGACCTTTGTCCACGCCGTCTTCCCACCACGGCGTCTGCCACATGCCGAGGTAGCGGATGTCCAACGTCACGGACTTGGTGACGTCCCGCATGGTCAGGTCGCCTGTTACTCGATAGTTGGTCGGGCCGACCTCCGCGACGCCGGTGCTCTTGAAACGGATCTGCGGAAAGCGCTCGCAACTGAGGAAATCCGGGCTCCGGAGGTGGTTGTCGCGCGTCGGCTCTCCGGTCCAACATGACGATGCATCGATGGTGGCATCGACCGCGAGCACCCTCGGATTTGCGGGGTCAAAATCGAGGCTTCCGTGCATGTTCTTGAACGAGCCGCGCACCCACGTGATCATCATGTGGCGAGCGCGGAACTCGGCAGCGCTGTGGCCCGGCTCAAACGTCCACTTCATTGTGCACCTCATCGTTTGAAAGATCTTGTGGGAAGCGCCGCTTTAGTGCGCCCACACATCGTACCTTCAAAACTTGAAACTCTGGGTGGGAAACGCGCTTGCATTAAAGAACAGTTGACCCGTGTGGCGGCTCGCGGTAAGGTTCCGGACGGCATTGGCATTCGCGTTGATCGCGGGTTGCATCAGCCTGCTTACGA
>DASZFB010000176.1:0-2409 GCA_035940275.1 Candidatus Eremiobacteraceae bacterium
GCGGAAGTGCTGTACGCAAGATTGATGCCACTGTACGGGAGTCCGATGTTGTCCACGACGTTGACGATCTCGGATGCCGGAATCGTCTCTCGGATCGTCGCCTCTACCGCGTCGCACAGCGCCGCCGTCTCCTCGATACGCGTGCCGGTACGTGCCCGCATGTGAAGCTTGATCTGGCCACCGTCGACGCTCGGAAAGAAATCTTGCCCAAGTCCCGGGAGGGGACCCAGCGGGAATGCCAGCAGAGCGGTCGCCGCCATGCAGGCCAAGAAGACGATGGCGAAGCGCGGCCCGCCCCGCAGTGCGGTTTGCAGGAGCTGCTTGTAGCGATCGCGGGCTGTGGCGAAACCGCGTTCGAAGGCGCTCTGCCAACGCGAGACAATGCTGGTCGCCCTCTTGCTCGCCTCATGGTCGTGGGGCTTGAGCCAAAACTTGGCGAGCGTTGGCACCAAGGTGCGCGACAGCAGATAGGAGGCGAGCATGGCAAATACCACGGCTTCGGCCAACGGTATGAATAGGTACTTCGCGATGCCTGCGAGCAAAAACATCGGAATGAACACGATGCAAATGCACAGCGTTGACACCAGAGCCGGAAGCGCGATCTGCTGCGCGCCATCGAGAATGGCCGTTTCCACATCTTTGCCGCTCTCGAGATGGTAGTTGATGTTCTCGATCGTCACTGTCGCATCGTCCACCAGAATACCGACGGCAAGGGCCAAACCCCCCAGCGTCATAATGTTGATCGTTTGACCGATTGCGGAGAGACACGCGATGGACGCGAGAATCGACAGCGGAATCGAGATTGTGATTATCGAGGTGCTCCGCCAGCTGCCCAAAAACAATAAAATCAGTAACCCGGTCAATGCCGCGGCGATCACGGCTTCGCGGATTACGCCACTGATGGCTGAGCGTACGAACACCGACTGATCGCTGGTCGCGGCAATCTTGAGCTCCGGCGGCAGCGAGGCGCTAATCTGCGGCAATTTCTGCTTGATGCCGTCGATGATGTCTATCGTCGACGCGTTACCGGTCTTCAGCACGTTCATCAACACGGCGCGCCGGCCGTCGACTCTCACCATGTTGGTTTGCGGTGCATAGCCGTCGCGCACGTGTGCGACGTCGCGCACGTACGTTACGGTGCCGTTTTGTGCGCGCACCGGCATATTGTTGAGGTCATCAATTTGCGTCGGACTTGCGTTGAGCTTGATGTAGTACTCGAATGAGTCTATTTTTTGCGTCCCCGCGGGTAGGATCAGGTTTTGCTCGCCAATGGCCCTGACCACGTCGTTCCCGGACAGTCCATTCGCGCGTAGTTGCTGCGGATCAAGATCCACCTGCACCTGGCGCTGTTTGCCACCATAGGGAAACGGGATCGACGCACCTGCAATCGTCGCAAGTTGTGTGCGAAGAATCGTGTTGCCAAGGTCGTAGAGCTTGGCTTCCGGCAAGCTCTCGCTCGACAATGCGAGTTGTAGAATCGGAACGCTTGAGGCGTTGTAGGCAAGCACGAACGGCGGTGGGGTGCCGGGCGGCGAGTAAAACAACTGGGTCTGAGAGACGGCGGTAATCTGCGCGAAGGACAAGTCCGGGTCGACGTCGGGTTGGAAGAAGTATTTCACCACCGCCGTGCCATTGACGGACTGGGACTCGGTGTGTTCGACGTCGTTAACGGTTGTTTGCGCTATGCGCTCGGAGAACAGCACAATGCGATTGGCAATCTCCTCGGGCAGCAGGCCGGTGTAGCGCCATATGACGGCGGCCACCGGAATCTTGATGTTGGGGAATATATCGGTTGCGGTCTTGGTTATCGCGTAACCACCCAGCAGCATGATCATGATTGCCAGCACGATGAAGGTATAGGGTCGCCGCAGCGCTACTTTTACAATCCACATAACCCACTCCAATCGGGCAAGATATGGTTTTCGAACATGGTGCAGCCCTTCCTTCGCTAACTAGATCTGTCCTCTGCCGCCGTCGACAAACAGTTCGATTCCGGCCACGAAACTTGAGTCATCAGAGGCGAGAAACAGCGCCGCCTTGGCGATCTCTTCGGATGTGCCAATGCGCCCGATGGGGATGGTCGACACCATTCGCGCAATAACCTCCGGGGACTGCCGAGCCACCAGCGGAGTATCGGTCGGACCCGGACTCAGTACGTTGGAGCGGATACGACGATCTTTCAGTTCTACGGTCCACCCGCGCACGAAATTGCGTATGGCCGCCTTGGTCGCACCGTAAACCCAGAAGCCGGGAGTCCCTTTGACGCTCGCGACGGAGCCCGTGAGAATGATCGAGGCGCCGTCATTCAATAGGGGAAGTGCTTTCTGCACCGTGAACAGTGTTCCCTTCACATTGATGCTGAACAGCCTGTCGAAGTGCTCTTCTGTGATCTTCCCCAAAGCAAGGAAT
>DASZFB010000177.1:0-9739 GCA_035940275.1 Candidatus Eremiobacteraceae bacterium
GTAGGCTTTTGAAGACGTTTGCCTTTGAGCCGAGCGTCCGCGCGAGCTCCGGGATCGTCTTGCTCACAAGCTCTGGCTGCGCGATCGCCAATACCTTGAGGGGTCCAGGATCCCGCGGCGGTGCGGACGTGAGCAGTTGCCGCAGATCCTTCACGACGAGCGGTTCGACCCTGGAGAGCTTGAGGTAGTACTGCGCCAGCTCGTTGAGCTCGTCCAGATACAGCCGGTCACCAAAGTACAGCTGCATGTGAAACCCTCGGGTTTTGAGGTAGTCGTACGCCGCCAGTGCTGTATCTGTCGGAAGTGGCGTGCAAAAAAGACGCTCCTCCGACCGCAGATCGTAGGCAACCGCTCCCTGGAGCGCGATGATCGGCCCGGTCAACCCGAGCTCTTGCGCAAAAGGCCGCGACGCGGCGAAGAGCCTGCCGCTCGCCAAACAAATCTGGTATCCGTTGCTCACTGCTGTTTGAATTGCAGCACGGTCTTGTGGCGTCATGGTGAGCGATTCGCCGATGAGCGTCCCATCGAGATCGACCGCCACGAGCATGCGGTTCACTGTTTGTCTGCGAGCCACACATTGTCCGCGCCGAACACCGTCGTAAAATCCTCACGCAGCGAGGGTGTCAGCTGGACCGGCTGTCGCAATGGGCGCGAATCTCCGTTGCCACCCGCGTGCAGATATACTTTGTCATCACCTGTTTGGGCGCTGTTGATCAGCTCGCGTAAACGTTCCAAGCGCGTTGCATCTTCAGCGTCACCGTGCAGGCGGATGTGGAGCGCGAGGGCCGCGGGCCGGTCGCGATCCACAACCTGCGACCGCGCTGTCGGATTGAGATAGCGCGCTTGGTTGAAGGACCAGGCCTCGAGTGCTTGCAGGCTCACTTCCGGACGTTCGTGCTTCTCCTCGTCCGCGGCTTGCGGCTCAACGTAACCGGGAGGTTTGCCGATGGTGCGGCGTTCTTTGATTTTGCCTTTAACGACGACGATTGCCTCATCCAGCAACAGCGGCGAGAGATCAGGAAACCATTTGGGGAAAACGACGAGTTCAATCGTGCCGGTGAGGTCCTCGAGCTTGGCGACGAGCATCTGCCCGCCCGCCTTTGTGACGACGCGGCGGCTTGCGGTGATGACGCCCCCAATGACCACTGTTTCGTCTTCCGGAAGCTCGCGCAGGCTGGCAATAACGTGCGTCGTCCGCTTTGCAAGCTCGTCAGCCTTATCAGCGAGTGGATGGCCTGAGATGTAGACGCCGATAGCCTCTTTTTCGTGCGCGAGTCGCACGGCGGAACTCGGCGCTTCGCGGGGTGGCAGCGAGGGCGGGGGTAGCCCACCCGTGCCCTCCGAGCTAAACAACGACGTCTGTCCGAGCGCACGCTGTTGCGCCCCATGTTGTCCATACTCAAGCGCGGCATCCAGCCCGGCAAGCTGCTCGTTGCGGTTACCGGGCAGGCCATCGAGTGCGCCTGCCTTCACGAGCGATTCGAGCACTCGGCGGTTGACGATACGGCAGTCAACGCGCGAGCAGATGTCTGCAAGCGAGGTGAATGCCCCGGCCTTGCGCTTCTCGATGATCTCGTGCACCGCACCTTCGCCGACGTTCTTGACGGCGGTAAGCCCGAAACGGATTGCATTGCCGACCACGGTAAAATCCTGACCGCTTTCGTTGACACCGGGCGGCAAAATACGCAGTTTGCGCTGCGTGCAATCGGCCAGATACTCGACGAGCTTGTCGGTATTCTGTTTGACCGACGTCAAGAGCGCAGCCATAAAAGCAAGCGGGTGATTCGCTTTCAGCCAAGCAGTGCGATATGCGAGCAACCCGTAACACACGGAGTGCGCCTTGTTAAAGCCATAACCGGCGAAGGGTTCGATGAATTGCCAGATTTTAGTCGCGAGTGTCTCGTCGAGACCGTTGCGCAAACAGCCCTCAATGAACTTCTTGCGTTCGATCGGGATTTTCTCTTTGATCTTCTTACCGATGACCTTGCGCATCTCGTCTGCCTGACCCGCCGTGTACCCGGCTAAATCGCGGCAGATCTGCATCGCTTGTTCTTGATAGACGGCAATGCCGTATGTTTCCTCAAGAATCGGCTCGAGCTTCGGATGCAGATAGGTGATCTTGCGTCGACCGTGTTTGCCGGCTATGAAATCGTTGATCCAATCCATAGGACCAGGGCGATAGAGCGCAACCATCGCGATGATATCTTCAATGCGCGTCGGCTTGAGCTCGGCGATGTAGCGCCGCATGCCCGCGCTTTCGAGCTGAAAGACACCTGTGGTTTGACCTGCAGCCAACATCGCGTATGTCTGTGGATCATCGAGCGGAATGTTTTCAATCATGAATTCCGGATCAGCGGTGCGCCGAATCTCCTGGGACGCCGCCTCGAGCACGGTGAGCGTGCGCAACCCCAGGAAATCCATTTTGAGCAACCCGACGCGTTCGACCCATTCCATCGAGTACTGCGTGTTGATGTCGTTGTCGCCCAAGCGGGCGAGCGGCGCATAATCCGTAATAGGACCGGGCGCGATGACGACGCCCGCCGCGTGCGTTGATGCGTGACGCGCCAACCCCTCGACGCGCTTTGCCGTGTCGAGCAGTTTGCGCGCTTGCGGGTCGCGCTGATACGCGGAAGTAAGTTCGGGCACGGAGTCAATTGCCTGCTGGATGGACACCGGGTTCGTCGGTATGTTGGGAATGAGCTTCGCGATTCTGTCGACGTCGGGGAGCGGCACACCCATGACGCGTCCGACGTCGCGCACGGCCGCGCGCGCAGCCATGGTACCGAACGTCACGATCTGGGCGACCCGATCCGCGCCATACTTCTTCGTCACATAATCGATGACTTCGTCGCGGCGCTCGAAGCAAAAGTCAGTATCGATATCGGGCATCGAGATGCGATCGGGGTTGAGGAAGCGTTCAAAGAATAGGTTGTAGCGCAACGGGTCGACGTCCGAGATCGCAAGCGCGTAGGCGACAATGCTCCCTGGCGCGGAGCCACGGCCGGGACCAACGGGGATGCCCTGCTCGCGCGCATATCTAATGAAGTCCCAGACAATAAGGAAATAGGACGCGTAGCCCATGCGACTGATAATCGCAAGCTCGTCGTCGAGACGTTTGCGTTGTTCGGCGGCGGGCTCGCCGTAGCGGGCTCGCAACCCATCCTCGCACAGGGCCCGCAAATAGTTGTTATCGCTCGTGTGCCCCTCAGGAACCGGGAAGGCAGGGATGGCGAACGAGGTCGTCTCGAGGTCGAGATCGATCATATCTGCAATCGCGAGCGTCGTGTCGCACGCCTCAGGCGCGTCTGCGAACAGCTCGCGCATTTCTTCGGCAGATTTGAAATAGAACTCATCGTTTTCGAATTTGAGTCTGTCCGTATCGGCGACCATCTTGCCGGTGCCGATGCACAGCAGCACATCATGTGCAGCCGCGTCGTCGCGCCGTAAATAGTGGAAGTCGTTAGTCGCGACCGGCCGTACGCCAAGCTCCTTCGCGAGGGCAAAGAGCGCGGGCCGGATGCGATCTTCCATTGGGTGATGGTGATTGTGGATTTCGATAAAGTATCGGTCGCCGAAGACTGCCCGATAGTCGCGGGCCAAGGTGCGTGCTGACTCGAGTTCGCCGCGGGTCAGTGCTTGGGCAACAGCTCCGCCGAGGCAACCCGACAAGACGATAAGGCCCTCATTGTGCTGGGCCAGCAGCTCAAGGTCGACTCGCGGCTTGTAGTAGTACCCGTCGAGAAAGCCGATCGACACGAGCTTGAGTAAATTGCGATAGCCTGCTTTGTTGGCTGCGAGGACGGTGAGATGATATTCATCCCGAGCGGTGCGATCGCGGTGACCGCGCGGCGCGACGTACATCTCGCAGCCGATGATCGGTTTGACCCCTTTGGCTTTCGCATCGAAATAAAATTCAAGGGCGCCATAGAGCACGCCATGATCGGTCAATGCGACAGCGGGCATGCCAAGCTCGGCCGCGGTCGCCGCGATTGCTTTCGTGCGGCACGCGCCATCTAATAGCGAGTATTCGCTATGCGTATGAAGATGAACGAAACCTGAAGCCATATCGACCTTTGAAGCAACGGACCTTTAGGTCCGTTCACTTTATTCCGGCTTGTTCCGGTGCGCCCTTGTGGAAGACTCGGTGCACAAGCTTGTGAGTGAGGTGTGGGGGAGTTGCGATATCTGTGTATGATTCGGGCTCCCATTTGTCCCAATTTGCGTTTTCTCGTAGCGTCCAAAGTCCCAGAACCGAACAAGCTCCGCAGGGAAGCCGAAATTGGCTTCGTAAGCCGCTACGTAACCCCACTTATAAGGAGAGTTCGACCTCTATGGCGTTGCTCGCCAACGAAACAGACACCGCGGGCGTTGAGCGGTTCGGGTTTGGCCCAGTCCGTAAAGCGGCCCACAATCTCACAGCCGCTCCTCTCTTCGAAGAGGCGATTCGCCGTGGCGAGGGATTGGCGGCAGCCCACGGTCCGCTCGTCGTCCGCACAGGCAAGCACACCGGTCGTTCTCCCAACGACAAATTCTTCGTGCAAGAGCCCAGCAGCCAAGAGTACATCGATTGGGGCAAGACCAACAAGCCCTTCGATCAGGTTAAGTTCAATGCGCTGCTTGCGCGCGTCGATCAGTATCTGCGCGAAAAAGACCTCTACGTTCTCGACGCCTTTGCGGGAGCCGATCCCGAATACCGGACCTCAGTTCGGGTCGTCACCGAGCTCGCATGGCATAATCTCTTCGCACGCAACCTATTTATCCCAGCCGAGGGTCCGGCGCTGCGCAGCTTCAAGCCCGAGTTTGCGGTGGTCAATGCATGTAACTTCCAAGCCAACCCTGAGCGTGACGGTACGCGCTCCGAAACCTTCATCATCATCGACTTCTCGCGCCGTCTCGTCCTGATCGGGGGCACAACCTACGCCGGCGAGATCAAGAAGTCTGTCTTCACGATCATGAATTATCTCTTGCCGCTGCGTGGTGTTATGCCGATGCATTGCTCCGCCAACGTCGGGGCTGCGGGCGATGTTGCCATCTTCTTCGGCCTTTCCGGTACCGGCAAGACGACGCTCTCGGCGGATCCGAATCGGGCGCTTATCGGGGACGACGAGCACGGCTGGAGCGATCGCGGCGTCTTTAACTTCGAAGGCGGCTGTTACGCGAAGGCGATTCACCTATCAGCCGAGCTCGAGCCGCAGATTTACCCCACTACCCGTACCTTTGGCACGGTTCTTGAAAACGTTGTTATCAATCCGGAGACCCGAGAGCTCGACCTCGACGATGCCTCGTTGACAGAGAATACGCGCGCGGCATATCCGCTCTCCTCAGTGCCCAATGTGCACCCCGGCGGTGTTGCAGGCCATCCACGAAATGTCGTCATGTTGACCGCCGACGCGTTTGGCGTATTGCCTCCCATCGCGCGCATGACTCCGGCGCAGGCGATGTATCATTTCCTTTCTGGTTATACCGCCAAAGTGGCCGGCACAGAAAAAGGTGTGACGGAGCCGCAAACAACTTTCTCGCACAACTTCGGTGCGCCGTTCATGGTGCACCACCCGACCGTATACGCGAAGATGCTCGGCGAGCGCATCGCCAAGCACGATGTTCGCGTGTGGCTTGTGAACACCGGGTGGAGCGGCGGCCCAGTGGGCGTGGGCAAACGCATGAAGCTTCCGTATACCCGAGCGATGGTTAATGCAGCCCTCTCAGGCAAGCTGGACAATGCAACATTCGTGCCAGATCCAGTCTTCCAGGTCGGTGTGCCGACTGAAGTGCCCGGCGTACCAAAGGAAGTTCTTAACGCGCGCTCGACCTGGGCAGATCCCGCGGCGTACGACGCGAAGGCCAAAGAGCTGGCGAAGAAATTCGCCGAGAATTTCGAGAAGTTCGCCAGCACAGCAGATCCAGAGGTTCTCGCAGCGGCCCCGAAGGTCTGACGGTCGAGATAAACTCGACCGCTACATTTCGACCAACGCCAAACGAAATGGGCGACTTTTCAGTCGCCCATCGCATTTTCCGCAGTGATTGTCTAAGTCTATTGTACTGTGTTGACCTGAGCAGCCACCGTCACGTCGGCCTGAGCCGGTAGCGGCGGTGATTGAGAGAGATTGTTGGGCGGCCCAAGCTCGAAGTCGTTGTAGTCAAACCCGAAGGCCTGAATGCGAAGTGCATCACCGTTATTAAATTGCAACGAGTTGGGAACATTGTAGGCTTGAACTCCGGAGCCGTGCACGACGACAGTCGCGCGAACTCCGGCTCTCGCAGAAGGCCCCCGGTCGGTTATGTCAATGAGAACTTCGCTGACGCCAACGGGAACGTTGATCGAGCCGCTTCCGCCCCCAACACCGTTACCCGCGTAGCTCGGCGCCGGCAAGGTCGCCAGAGGTACGTTGGAACTGAGGGTGGCTGAGGCCGTTTGCGATCCAGCTACACTGTTCTGAACGTACGAGACCGTCAGTGTATACGAGCCGGTTGGCGGCGCTCCCAAGAGAGCGAGGAGATAGAACCCCTCAGGGTAGCCAACCGAGCCGCTGGGAGCCGCCGGATATGCCGGCTGTCCCCCGTAGATGGCGCGCTGGGCTGAGAATGCCGTGACCACGCCTCCTACCGCGTCAAAGAATTGAGGCTGCACCGGGAATGGACTCACCGAGGCACTCGATGAACCGGGCGGGCCAACCCCAAATCCGTCAGCCGCCGCCATGTTCGTCGAGAAGCTGGCAACTGGGAAGCTGTCAGCCGCTGCACCCATTGGTACGCTCGCCGAACCGGAGCCCGGATCTGCTGATCCTGCGGTACCTGCAAATCCCCCGGGACCGGTAAGCGTGGCCGTATTGACGGGAATGGCTGTGTAACCACTTGGAGCTCGATCTGTTTCGAATACGTTGAGACCGACTGCCGCACCGGCGAAATTGACGGTGCCGACCGATACGTGCAATACGGCGCTCACCGGCGTAAAGTTAATTGGCGGCGGCACGTTGAGTTGGCCTGTTGTGCAGGCCCCAAGCGTTAACGCAACGCTTGCGGCTGCCGCAATTCTTACAAAGCGTTTCAACTGCTGCCTCCTATATCTTCACGTTGACGAAAAAGATGCCTGATATGGCTGAACCAGTCGTTGTATTGAAGTACGGTCCTGGCGGGAGGACACTCGGTGCGCCGATGAGGTTTGACCCTTGAGGTCCGTACTGACTGAACCCCGAGCCCAAACCAGATGCACCAAAGCCATTGTTGACGTACGAGAAATTGCCGCCGGGCAAGTTATTGTACAATCCCACGACCTGATTGTTGAAAAGATTGTAAATGCTAATGCCCGCGGTTGAGTAGTGCGAGACGTCTTTCGAAATCGTGAAGTTTCCGAAGATGTTCGCCTTGCTTAGGATGGTGTATCGCGCTTTTGCGCAGCCGCCACCCAGAGACCCGACGATGTTAGGGGTGGACGCCCCACCTGGGACTTGCGGGTCAACGAAGTAGCACGGGTTCGCGGTGCCATAATAGTTTGTGTTTGGAACCGCCTGGTACACGCCGTTGATCTTTACGTACGTGTTCCCAGCGTAGCCCTGCGGCGTGCCTTTGCTGTAGATGAGATCAGGACTAACGCGCCAGCCGCTGCGCCGATAGTCGAGAGCCAGCGCTGCCGTAAACGGCGAGAGGTAGGGCGGATGCACGACCGTTGCAAGCGTCGCCGGCGACACCGTCGGAATGAACGCGTTAGCCGAGAGATAGTTGATGAATTGATTGATGTACGTCAAATTGAGCTGACCGGAAAGGCCCTGGTTCAATTGGCGAAGGATGCCAAGATCGACACCGAAGCCATGACCGTAGCCATTGTTCACAACCGTTTGCGGCCCATTGACTTGCGAACCTTGAACGGTGATCGGCAGCGCCTCGTTCACGATCACGTCATAGTCTCTGCGGTACCACGTTGTTAGTTTTGCAGAAATCTGATACGGGAACGCTTGCTCGATCGAGAAGTCGTAGGAGTCAGACTGCTGCGGCTTCGGGAACGCTGCCGGATTGATGCCGATGTTGGCAGCAAGATCGTTGACGATCTGATCGTAGTAGTTTTGGCACGGCGCCGTAAACGGCCCGTTCGGTGCGGTGAAGAACCCGCATGTGGAAAGAGTCGAAGGGTTGTTCTTAAAGCTCGCCGGAGCCTGATAGATTGTCTCGACCTGGCCCAACGGGGCAAAGACGGTCGAGTGACCGTATGATGCGCGAAGCACGGTCTGCTCGGTTGATCCGAGCGCGTAGGACGCGTTCAACTTCGGAGCCCACGCACTAACATTGTACACCCCGACGGGCTGGTTTATGCGCTGTGTCTCCCAGCGGATTCCGGGGAGAACGGTGAGCCGATCGTTCGGTTTGAACGAATCCGAGAGATAAGCACTGCTTGAATACTCGGGATCGAGCGTGCCGTATTGTGGCAGCGGCATGCGAACGCAGCATCCGATTTTGTTCACGTCGAACAGTCCGCCGTTGCCAGGGATGAAGTCGCCAAATTCATTCGGGAGGAATAAGAACGACAGCGAACCTGGGTAGCCAAGGAGGAGGTGGCCATTCGAGAACTTGTACTCGCCGCCAACCGTAAGGAAGTTCTTGTTACCCATCTGTTTTTGGAAATCAAGCCCTGTGCCCGTCGTTTGGAACGGTGTGACTTCGTAGAACTCATTGAACAGGGACGGAAATCCAAAGCCGAGATACACGAGGTCCGGTTCTGTAAGATTGAACTCAGTATTTCCGGTGAGCCGGAAAACACGGATGTTTAAGTTCGTTGTATCGTTGAACTGGTGAGACAGCGCAATTTTTGACAAGTCGTACTGCTGCGTTTGCTGCGGTTCATTCGGGATTTGGACATTCGGGTCTTGGCGGATGAAGTTTGGCAACAATTGCGCTTGGTACGGCGCGAACAGTCCCGTCCAAAACGCATATTGAGGATCGTACGCGTAATAGCGCGTTTGATTGATGTTGATACCGTAGTTGCCGCCGTACTTCTGCAGCCCGTATTCGTCGTAGAACTGGAGCTGGTCGGCATTGTTATTGCCGAATCGGTAGAACAGGTTGATAACCGAGTCGGAGGAGTTCGTGTACTTAAGACCTCCAAGCGAGTCGTTGAGTTTGATGCCGCCCACAACTTGTTGGGGGCTGTAATGCCCTCCACCATTTGATCCCTGTGAACCACCCTGCGCCATGTAAGGCTGATACCGACCGGATAGGAACCATGAGAACCGATTATCGGGCGACGCCCCACCATATTCGAAGTTGACATTATTTTGCAAGGTGTTAAGACCGAGCTCACCTTGCAAAAGGCCGTGTGCGGGATAGGTGCCGCGCTTCGCAACTTCGTTGATATAGCCCGACCCCGCGCCGCCTTGACTGGCGTCGCCGGCTCCAAGCACCACCTTAATCGATTGCGCCCCGTTGAAAATGTCATTGTTGGAGAACTGGTTAAAGAATGGATCGACGACCGAGATGCCCTCGATCTGGTATCCTTCATTGTTCTCCAATCCGCCTCGGAGAATCGGGTAACCGCCGGCGCTGCTGACGCCTGGTAGTTGCGTCAGTAACCCGAACTGCTCTGATGAAAGTGGCGCACCTTTGAGCTGCTCTTGCTGTTGCACTCCGACGTCATATGCGTCGGTTGTGAGATCTTTTTGAACTAGCGTCGTATGGGCTGATTTCACCGGCACACGCCCGAGCGTTTTCACCGAGGGAATCAGGTGCACGTCGTTCTTGTAGTTGACTCCCT
>DASZFB010000178.1:0-10195 GCA_035940275.1 Candidatus Eremiobacteraceae bacterium
GAATTCAACTAGCCATCTGCGTGCAGTATAGGGTGCGGCGGTCAAAAGAGGGTCAAAAACGAGCGCGGAAAGAGAAGAAGAAGTTAGTGCCAAAGCGTGGACGCGTCCAGGCTTACGATTGTGAGGGTGCGCTGGAGGCTCCACTGGCGGCCGTTTCCGCAACGGCACCTTTATTTGTCCGCAACCTGCTCCTCACTACAGGCGTCGGCGTCATTGCGGTTTTTTGCTTGGGAGCAGCCTTCCGTCGAGGGGAGGGTGCGGCAGGCGCGGCGGTGCGTTTAGTCGTCACGTTGTTAGCGCCGGCAACTGCGCTCGCGTTCTCGGGAATCTTTGTGTGGCCTATCGCGGTGTCCGCTTCCGTCGCTGTTGCCGTGCTCCAGGGAATCGGCTCTGTAAACCGATTGCTCGATCGCGTCAGAACGATGTTTCGCGCATTTTCGCCGGTAACAATAACTGCGCTGTTCGCATTTGCCTCGCTGCTCGCACTTCGCTGCGCTTCAGCGATGTCGACCACGCCCTACGAAGGCGATAGCCTCCTCTATCATTTGCCGATGACCGCTGCGCTGCTGCAGGACCATAGCATGTGGTTTACGCGCGCATCGCTCTACCCGGGCGCCGCTGAACTAGGCGAGGCACTTGGGAGCGCAACGACCGGGACGGTGAACGGAGTCGCGGTAATCGAGGCGAGTGAGATTCTCGTCTTGTTTTTGGCAGCATTCGGATGGGCGCGACAGGCCGGCGCCAGCCGAGAAGGCGCGACTGCGGCGGCGATCGTAGCGGGCACGCTACCGATCGTCGTGGATCAAATGTTTACGTCGCAGAATGACATCTTTGTCTGCGCGATGTTGGCGAGCGCTTGCGCCCTGTGGCGCGCACAGCCTCGCCTCGCTGCTCTCGCACTTGGCATTGCCCTCGCAACCAAGGTGACCGCGTTCCTCCTTGTG
Organism: Candidatus Eremiobacteraceae bacterium; assembly: GCA_035940275.1. GTDB lineage: Bacteria > Vulcanimicrobiota > Vulcanimicrobiia > Eremiobacterales > Eremiobacteraceae > JAFANK01. The sequence goes on from DASZFB010000178.1 coordinate 945, forward strand.
CCCGCTGTCATGCTCGTCATGGTCGCGCTCGAAGGTTGGCCTTTCTCGCTAGCTGACGTCGGGTGGGGCCTCGCGCGTGCACTGCCTTGGTACCTGCGGACGACCATTCTGACAGGTGGTCCTGTGTACTCAATTGAGTCCCTCGACTGGCACTCAACCATTGCGGGAAATTTCGCAAAGAGTTGGTACTGGACTCTCACCGCCCTTCGAAACTTCGGCGGTCTGCCCGCAATCGCGGGAATTGTCGCGCTGATATTTGTCGTGAGAAAGCGCAATCGCCCGCCGTTCGCCCGGGCTACGCCATGGCTTGCTGCAGTCGCATATGTGGCGTGGGCACTCATGCCGCACGGGGCGGAATCAGTGCCCGGCAGTCTTGACCAGATCCGATCGGGTTGGTCCATTCGACACGCCATGCTCCTGCCGTTTGCGCTCGCCACATCACTCCCGATTGCTCTGGACAGGATTCCGCGCGTACCTCTGGCCGGCGTCGTGGCGCTTGCGGTTGCGGTCAGTGGTTTTGTTCGGGCCGCAAACGCTATCGCAACGCAAGACCCGCTCGCCTTCGTGTACACGCTGTCTGTGGCCGCCGTGGCAATCTGTCTTATCCTAGCGCTTGTTGCGCGACGACCCACCATTGCGCTCGCGTGGCTCAGCTGCGCGGTCGTGATTTGGAGTGCCGCCAGCACGAGCGGCGCGATGTCGATGCACCGTCTGTGGGCGAGCCGTTATTTGCAGTGGCACATGTGGATTCCGGCGAGCTCAGTGCTCACGGACCCTGTGCTCGTGCGCTCCTCAAGAGTGGCCGTGATCGGCATGCGGCCGTTTCCGCTTGTTGGGTCGACTTTCAGCCGGCGCACGTACGAACGTATCGTTCGGGAGTCACCTCGTACGTGGCTCGCTCAGTTGCGTCGCGACAGGGTTCAGGTAATGGTTGCAGCGAGTGAGGCAAAGTCGCCAGATGCCCCCGACTTTTTGAAGCCGCTTCCCGAGGAGGCCGCGATAGCGGCTGAGCCAAGGGTATGCTTGCTCCGAACATATGGATACGTTCGCGTCTATGGACTCGAAGCGAGCGTCTGCAATCCGAGGGGTCGTGGCGAATAAGATGCGAGTCGTGACTCTCAACGTTAACGGCATCCGGTCCGCCGCCCGCAAAGGTTTTTATCCGTGGATGCAGCGTGAAGCGCCAGATTTCGTCTGCCTTCAAGAGACAAAGGCTCAGGAGCACCAATTACCTCTTGAAGCGGCTGCGGTCTCTCATTATACTGCAGCGTTTCTGGATGCTGAACGCAAGGGCTATAGCGGGGTAGCTATCTACGCCAAGGACAAGCCGGATCGGATTGTGCGAGGGTTTGGCTGGACACAATTTGAGAACGAAGGCCGGTACCTTCAGTTTGACCACGGTTCGCTCAGCGTATCGTCACTCTACGTGGTGTCGGGTTCCATGGGGCCTGAACGTCAGGCCGCAAAAGAGGAATTCTTAGATAGTTTGTACGGCGAGCTCGTGCGACTGCGCCAAGACGGCCGCTCCCATATTATCTGCGGTGATTTTAATATCGCGCATAAGGAGATTGACGTCTACAATCCCAAACGCTGCTCGCACATTTCTGGATTCTTCCCGCACGAGCGCGCCTGGCTGGATCGGGTGTTGAGCGAGCTAGGTTGGGTCGACGCTTTTCGTGTTGCCAACCACAACGCGGGTGAGTACACATGGTGGTCAAATTTTCGGCATGATTTTGAACAAAATCGGGGATGGCGCCTGGATTATCAACTCATCACGCCCGATCTGCGCGAGCGAGTCCAGAGCGCGCGAATCTATAAAGACGAACGGTTTTCAGACCATGCGCCAGTGATCGTAGATTATGCATTACCAATTGATGAGCTAGGACAGGTATAGCATTGGCAGTATGGGTATAAGACATGCATGACTATAAAAGATGTAGCTTTCGTTGCATACTCGGTCGCTGACGTTTCCCGTTCCGTAGCCTTTTATCGCGACATCGTTTGGCTGAGGCCGGGGCAGTCATTTGGTGACAGCTGGGCAGAGTTTGATGTTGGCCACGCAACATTCGGTGTAGGGCGTGGCGAGAGCATCGATATCGCGCCGGGTTCGCAGTGTAGTGCGGCCTTTGAAGTCGATGATGCCGCTGCCATGAGGGATAGCCTGAAAGCAAAAGGCGTCAAGGTGTCCGACCTAAACGAGTCACCCGTGTGCTTCAGCTGCTTTGTGACGGACCCAGATGGCAATCGTTTCGTGTTGCATCAAGCCAAACCACGAAGCTGACCGGGCATCGGAACCACTCAACGCCGACTGTTGACCCTTTTTTGACTCCATGGCGCTAGCATGATCGGCAAGACATGGAGCCGTTCAGATGATCGACAATGCCGGCAGCCCCGGGCCCCTGGTTCTGCGGTTCTATCGCACCAAGGCAGGAGATCTTTTTTGCCGGGTCACCGAGCCCGCAACCAACGAAACGTGGATCGTCCAGAGTGCGGAACGGCTCCGCGAACTTGTTTTTCATAGGGCCGATCCGGCGGCCGGTTCCAAAAGTGGTCGAGGCTCAGCGGCGTCATAGTTTGAATATGGGGCGAAACCATGGCTACCACGTCGCTTTCGACACTTGGTGCGTTTGAATTCCGTATCGGCGAGCAACTCGTCGAGCTGCCATCCACGCAGAAGGCGCGCGCGCTTCTTGTTTATTTGATCCTGCACCGCGGCAAGGACGCATCCAGAGAGACAATCCTCGAACTATTTTGGCCCGATGTCGATCCCGATCGCGCCCGCCAGAGTCTCAAGACTGCAACGTGGTCCATTCGCCGCAGCATCAAAGGCGCGGGCTTCGATCCCGATGATTTCCTTGAAGTCGGCAAAGTTGCCATGCGCTGGACCGCACAAACTGAAGTGGATGCCGAGAAGTTTCTCGGGCTTGCCCGTTCTAAGGAGCCGGCAGCACATCTTCAGGCGATTGAAATCTACAAGAGCGATTTTCTCGAAACGAACTATGAAGAGTGGGTGATTGGCGAGCGCGAGCGCCTTGCGACTACTTACGAGCGCGTCCTCGCCGCAGCGCTTAAATCGTCGGGTGACCCGGCGTTGGCACAACGGCTCATCGCGCGCAACCCATACGACGAGAACGCTTGGTCAGCACTCATCGAAGCCGAGATCGCAGCAGCGCGACCATTTACCGCCCGAGTGTTGGTGGAACGCTGCCGCGAGGCGCTGCGCGAAGTTGGTTCGAGCCCGTCTACACACTTCGAGCAACGATTTCAAAAAATCGCGGCGCCGACCGCTGCCCCCGGAGCCAAGTTTAAGCTTCCATTCGTCGGCCGCGAATCTGAGTTAGCGGCTATAGTGCAGTCCCTTGCCGATCTCAAGCGTGGAGCTGGTTCCCTCACGGTCGTGGAGGGCGAAGCCGGTATCGGTAAATCTACCTTGTTCGAACATGCGCAGCGAGCCGCGACCGAGAGCGGCTTACAGGTCTTGGCGGTGCGCGCGATTGTCAACGATCCCCGCAGTTTTGGCCCATGGGGAGCACTCTTTGAGGAAATGACCGGCCAACAGTTCGGGGACTTCGCGAAGGCGGGCGGTTCGGACGTCGCGCAGCGGCTTGCCGCGGAACTGTGCAATCATCTGCCGGAACACGGCGCACTATTTGTTGACGACGTGCACGAGTTTCGCAGCGAGGCGTTTGAGGTGTTCGCGAGTATCACATCGCTAGCGCCCGCGACCGGCCGGGCTGTCGTAGCAGCCACTCGACCCGAAGGATTGGCTCGCGTGCGGTCGACGCTGAGACACCTCACTGCAAAGGAATTACGCCTCAAACGACTCGCTCGCGACCAAGTCGATGCCGCCGTTCGCCAAACCATTGACGCAGTAGGAGAAACGCTGAGCGACTTCATCTTTGCCCGCAGCGGTGGTCATCCGTTCTTCCTGACTGAGCTATTTCACGCGTTTACCCAGGAAGGCATCGTGCAACGAGATGGAGCGCGCTGGAAAGCCCGTGAGCTTCCGGTGAAAGAATTGCCGCTGCCCGACAATGTCCGGAATTTTATCGACCTGCGGCTGCGTGCTCGCGGTGACGATGCCGCGAACGTGGCATGCGCACTGGCAATCGATCCTGAGGCAAGCACGGCCGATCTTGCTGACGCTCTCGGGCTGGACGAAGATCGCGTGATGGACGCAATCGACGATCTCCTTGCCCTTGGCCTTATCGATCAACCTCAGACGGGGCCGGAGTTTGCGTTTACGCACCACCTGATAGCAGAAGTTGCTGCAACCTTGGTCAACTCTGCGCGGCGCACGAGCATTCATGCCGTGTTTGCGCGTCGTCTCGAAGGCGCGGCCGATCGCGATGCGTCGCTTCGCCGGGCGCGCCACCTGGCCGCGGCCCACGAGCCGTCCGCTGCCGCCCGGGCGTACGTGCAAGCCGCGACCGAGGCGTTGGAATTTTTTGCGTGGCGTGATGCCTTGACCCGATGCGGCGCTGGCCTTACGGTGCTCGAAAAGTTTAAAGGCAGCGATGAAAGTGAATCGCTCTTCGGCCGACTTAACCTTCTCAAGGCGAGAGCTCATCAATCCGGCGGCGACGATGAAGCGGCAGTCGCTCCCATCGGCGAGGCAGTGGAGCATGCCCGCAATGCTCGCGACACATCGCTTCTTATGGAAGCGCTCAAGACTCGAGCACTCATCCTCCTGAACTGTCACCATATCAAAGAGTCCTTGGCGTGTGCGCACGAGGCATCCGAGATCGCCGCGGCCCATGACGACCAAGCGACACTTGCTCAAAGCAATATCATATCGTGCGCCACGCACATGCATATTGCGGACGAAAACGCGGCAATTGCTGCTGGTGAAGCAGCAGTCGCTGCAGCGCTGAAATCAGCGAGAGCGGACGTCATAACAGCAGCCGCTGATCAGCTCGTGCGCGCGCAAATGACGTGGTGGCACTATGCGGACGCACTGAAATCTGCGAGCGTCGGCATGCAGGCGGCAGAGCGGGCCGGCTGGGTGCTTAAGGGATCCTTTCATTTCACTCAAGGTGCGCTATGGTATTATCTGGAGCGCTACGACGATGCCGAGGCGGAATTGCGCAAAGCGAGCACGATCGCAGAAGATGAAGAAGGCGAACGACGCTGGCTTATTTCACTAGCCGGTATCGATCGACTCAAGCTTCGCTTCTTCACGCGCTATATGTTGGGTGTGACTGCAGCAGCACGACGTCGCTATGAAGAGGCCGCGGTGATCGCGCAGGCTCTATCTGAGGCGAGCATTTACCGTTCTTCGTACATGGTGCGCAACAATGTCCTCAACCTTTGGATCGATGCGCTCCTCGGACGAGATGCTCAAGGCGACGCACATCAGGCGTCCGACTTAGTGCGAAAGCTGCAGCCGGATGAATACGAACAAGGAAGTATCCTCGATCTGAGCACCTGTCTCGATCTCACACGCGCTCGCGTGGCGGCGCGCTTGCACAGCAACGACGCCGGCTCTCTCCTCGATCAGGCCTTCGCGACCGTCGAGCATTATGCTGACGCACGGCCGCTTGAATGCGATCGGGCATTTTCCCAACTGGCCACGTGCGCCGCTGACCTCACAAATGAACCTCTCAAAAAGCGCGCCGGGGAGAGATTCGACCACTATCGGATGCGCCGAATCGAAGCCGCCGGAGCGGCTTGGGGCGGCCAAACGTCGCCATTTATATCCCCGAAATAGCCATTTGACCATCGTTTGACCGAGACGTCCTAGCATCGCGGCTGAGGGAGCGATTCCCTCGCGCGGTTAGGAGGCTCATATGGTAATCAGAATGTCGGTGTTCGGCGTAATTCGGAGAGCAGCATATCTCTTGGTAGGATGCGCTTTTGCGACGGCACTAGCGCTTGCTGCATCAGACGCCTCGGTGGTCTCCAATGATCCCGCGCTCAACACTGACGCACGGTTCACGCAAGCCACTGCACAGCGCCAGGACGGCAGCGGCCAGGATGCGGGCGTCTACTTGCCGCCGCTCGCAGGCTCGCACAGTGAAGTCGTCGGGACCGTCGTCAGCGATAGCGGATCGGGGCCGAGCGATTTCTACGTGGGTGCGGTCGATGAGAAGGGCACGAAGAAATATTGGAAGGGCTTCACGGACGAAAATGGTCATTTCCATTTGAGCGTGCCTGTGATTGGTGGCGGCATCGTCGCGCTTTTGCTTTTCAAACACTTTGACCGGCACGGCCAGCCTGATAGGGGCAGCGAATGTCAAATATCGGACGCTCCCGTTCGTTTGGCGGGGACGCAACCGGTCGCTGGTATTCCCGAAGTTGGACCCGCACTTGTTGAATCCGCAACTGCTTACGAACGTGGCGGAGCCTCGAACGGAGTAATCTCTCTACATACCCGTGACATCGCGCCGCAACAAGCGGGCATCCTCGTCGACGGTAGTGCTCGAGACATTCGCACGCTGGCGGCGTCGGATTCGAGTATCGTCGGACAACTCAATAGTGGCACGTCGCTCGGGCAGCGCGTCCTTAGCGTGCAATCTGGATCTCAGCAGACAAACCGGGCGCTCACGGTCGTCGTCGAAACGCATTTTGACCCCATGCCTCACCTGCGCCCAGGCCAAGTCCAGACAGTTCGTCTTCATATCGACGGGCTTGGCAAAAATAACGCCTCTGTGGCGTTCACGGTGAGTGGAGCGGCCGCCATCGCTGAAGGCGGGTCTCATAAGACCGTACCGGTTGTTGACGGCGTCGCAACCTGCACCATTCGCGCGCAGCATCCCGGCCAGTTGCTCATCCAAACGAACTTAGAAGTTGAGTTGCCCCAACTCGCTGATGAATTACCTTCACCAGAGGCGAATCCCAAGAACTCTCCTTCGCCGAATCCAAAGAAATCCACAAAACCAGGAAACTTGGTCATCGAAATTTCGCCAGAACCGTCGTTCATACCGACCATTCCCCCAGTGGTGGGGCACGTTGCACCCTCACCGCAACCGTCACCGTGTGAGGCGTCTGTGTGGGGTGGCCGAATGGAGCCGACACAAGGCGTGTGGCAAGATGATGACGTCTTCGAAGACAAAAAAGGCAAACAGATCGTCCAAGATCCACAAGCAGGCGGTCTCGTGCTTGACGCAGAGTTGCCGATGGTTGCAGGCCGTGACACGCTGTTGTTTGGCGTCAAGCGGCTCGACGACAATCCCCAGCAGGGTGATGGGATCGCACGCGACCGCAATCACATCACGATGACGATCTTCACAAATTGTACCGGGCTGAAGATAATGCGGATGGTATTTACCCTCCAGCAGCCCGGTGTGCCGGACGTGGCGCTCGACACGAGCAAGGACATCTTCTCGCTACCACTCTTACCACCAAGGGGCAACAATTGGCAGCTGGTTCCCGTGTCTCTGTACGTGCCCGAGGGCATTCCTTACGATCATCGCTTTACGTTCAAACCGCTTCGCAGGTACCTTATTAAGGCTGAGCTTGTGGGTACGGATGGAACGACGAGTGGCTTAAAGATGTCGGTTCGGGGCACCGTCAACAGCACGAACCTTCCGAAGCTCACCTTCCGCCCAATGATCCTTCTCAAAGGTGACGCCGCCGACATAGAAGCACGGGCAAAGAAACTCGCCGCATCCACGGCGAGCATGATCGGCGACTATTACCCGATCGTCCCAGGGACGGTGACAACTGAAACGCCACAGACCCAAGACATCAGTGGCGATGGAACTGTCAAGCCACTTGTGCCTTGGTACCCCAATCCGACCACGGAAAAGCAAAAATCGTTCAACCAAGTTGATATGGACGGTCAAGTATTCGACAATTTTGTGGCGTTTAGCAACCGTATGGAAGCAACGGCTAACCTCGCAAACGCAGGACGTGTGGTGATCGTCCTCAGCGATGCGGACTATGATATGGTTGACCCCGTCCATCACCTCGGCGGAGTGAGCTTGGGAGTAACTATCTCCTCAAAGGTTGTCATGGTGCGTGAATCAGCCGGGTACAAAACGGTCATGCACGAGCTTACACACACGTTCCCATTCCCATGGTCTGCTCAAGAAATGGTTCGAGACTGTTCCTCCCCGGGTGACTATCACAATATGCCTTCCGTGGATGAACCTCGAACGTACGGCGTGGAGTTGGCGTTCGGCGAACGGCTCTACCTCCAAGGAAAGCCAGAGCGTTATCGCGTCGAGCGCTATATACCGTTTATGACAAGCTCACGGACGCTGAGCACATACATCGCGCAATGCACGTATTGGAACCTCGTCAACGAACTCACGAAGCAGCAGGATCCGCCCACACTACTCATCCGAGGCCACATCTCGCAAGCGCAGGGTCGTACGCACGCTGAGTTGTACCCCTTTTATCAATTCGATGGATACCCAAACGTCACGGCCGGTAAGCCCGGCGCCTGGAATATACGAGTGAATCTTCCGACAGGCGCCACAACCGATTACCCGATCCGTTCTCCGTTCACGCTTAACGAAGACGAGCGGACGCTGCCGTCATCGGCGTTTGCGTATCGCATTCCGGCACCGCCGCCCGGCGCACGCGTGGAGCTTCGTGGTCCGGGTGTGGACATCGTTCGCAGTATCGGCACGCAAGCTCCAGCTGTGACGATCGTCTCGCCGGTTGGGAATGGCCCGATCACGCCCGTCAACGGAAAGGTACACATTGCGTGGTCATCGGTCGTTGCCCCAGGCACGCGGCCTCTTGCCACCGTGCTCTACGCCGCGGGTAGCGGGCCGTATCTCGATCAGCTCTTCGAGAGTTCGACGAGCGGCTTCGATCTGCGAATCGACCCGCGAGAGCACAGTCACCGCGTTAAGGTCGTCGTCACAGATGGGTCGCGCAGCTCCGACGCGAGCATAACGTTTGCAACGAGGTGAACAAGCCGGGAACCTTTTACCTACGTCGTGCGTTTCTGAGTCATGAGACGCATGGCGTGGGTGGCGGCTTTGATCGGCGCTCTAGGTTTTGCGGGCTGCAGTAGCGGCGGCGCAACCACACCTGGTCACTATCAATATCCGTGCAACACTGGAACACAGCAACAACTTGCTAACCCGACCCCCAATCAAACTGGGGTATCAACCACGTTGGGTAGTGTCACCGTCGTGGCGTTCGGAAACAACAACCTTCTGTACACCACGTACGCCCAATGGATCGTTACACTCACCGATAACACAGGGATGCCTTGGACCGGCGGGCCACTAAAATTAGTGTCTGATCCGTCGGGACCGCATCCGTATCCGTCAGATTTCTACTATGCGTCA